>JADGFE010000073.1 GCA_016744085.1 Kiritimatiellales bacterium
GGAAAATCTCCTGTTTTCAGGGGTTAGGGGCATAAAAGGGCAGCATACTACCCACCGATTCTGCGGAAGAGGCTTAAAAAGGGCTCTACACGGATGTGCGTTTATATGTGGACTGGTGTAGAGAACGCTGACCTGAGGGTCGAAGGCAGCGTTTCCTTTCGTACGCCGGTTCCTCCAGAAGCTTCGCCTCCCTCATCCTTCAGCTAGGCGAACACTACTCCTATTCGTTGTAGTGGTTGCTTTGCGAGCAAGCATTCACTTGCGGTTGAAGGTCGGCACGGAAACGGAGATCCTGAAACGTACTTCCGCGAAGAGCCTTTAAAAGGCAAAGATGGCTTTTGCAGCGAGATTATGTGAGTTGAAGTCTTCTCCGAACAATTCATCAAAATCGAGTCGAAGCATAATATTCTTTGAGCTGTTTTTTGCCGTATTGAAGAAGGAAAATCCGATGCCGGCACGAAAAGTATCTTCATCCAGGGAAGGTGATGCAATTTGATACTCGTTAGCGCCTCCGACAAGTTGGAAGTCGAGATCGCCGGCTTCCGCATTAAATTCCCGAAGCCAATGTAAGCGACCTTCAACCTTAAAGCTGAATGTGTCATTCGCTTTCGTGTTTAGCATAGCCACATTAACTCCCAGACTGCTACGCAACGAATCGGCATCAAATTCATCAAATGAGCGTGGAATAGCCACTGCGCTCGACTCGGTATAAGCTTCCTGACTATAGGTAGAATATTGTATCGAAGCTTCCGGTGTGATTACAGCACCCATTTTGGGCACTTCAAATCCAATGCCTCCTCCAAGGTATCCACTGAATATTTGGGAATCAAAGTCTCCCTCGAGCATGAAAATATCCCCAGTATCTGATTCCACTTTGTTATAGCCATAGGCAATTCCGGCATCGAGATAGAAAAGCCCTTTTCCGATAGTGGAATAGATTGCTCCATGTGCTGCATTGGAACGTTCTTCAGCATCATTATCAGACTCAGTACGATAGTTTCCCATACCTCCACTTAGGCCAATGAGAAGGGGGCCGAAGCTTTTATCAATTCCGAAAACACCGCCATGTAGTGTGGTGTCATAGGCTTCGGTCTCGTCATTTTTGCTATGAGTATAAAACTGTCCATAATACTTAACCCAAAATCGCCAGTCGGTTTCGAGTTCTTCCGGTCCCTTGGCCCCTTTTGGAAGGTTAAGCGTTTCCCGAAATTCTGTGCCTCTGGAAAATGCCTGCCCCAGAGCTGCATTCAGTCCCATTAAGGAAGTTTGCATGGTATTCAGCGTGGTGAAGTAACTTTGTTCCACTGCCGTTTTTGAGGCTGCTGAACCAAGGTTGTTAATGATGGCATTCATGGAGCTGTCATCGATTTCATCGAGTTCGTCGGCGAACTCAGCAAGTTGTCCCGTTGCATCCCAATAATTACTGAAGGTATCGGTGTTGAAAACAAAGGAGAGATTATTCCCCATCAAAATATCGGACACAGTGGTTCTTCCTGTAACGTTGGTATCGGTTGTGGTCAGAATCGTTGTTGATACATTGTTGGTTGAGAACCCCGAGATGCCTCCGGTTGTTGAAAGGATGGTTATGGTTTCGGAGCCCGTTGAAAATCCGGCCGTGCTGGCATCGACAAGAAGAGTTGAACCTACTTCAAATGAGGTGCTTCCAGCAGTGATTTTACCCGATTCAGTTGAAGAGAGCATCTGGAATTTTAAAGTGGATCCATTTCTGATATCTAAATCGCCGAGAGTTTCAACCTGAGCGGAGCCAATATCAAACTCTCCGGCAATATCCAGGTTCTGTTCAAACGTAGCCATGGTGGAGTTTCCATTGAGCATAAAAATTCCGTTACTCGACTGTGCATAGTCGTTGAGGAAGGTCATATCTCCATCGAGCAGTAAAATACTTTGTAAGGCATCATTTTCGAGGTTGTCGATGGATACGCTTCCGCCGTTCTGGATAAGAGAACCCGTTACTGAGGCGTCGCCGTTAATGGTTAACTTTTGATGTCCATTTGTTGAGTTTACCAAACTAATGGAACTGAAGCTTCCTCCAAGAAGGTTGAGGTTGTTCGTTCCTCCCGTACTTTCGCTGTATAATCCGCCATCGTTAAAGCTTCCTCCATAGGTGGTCAGGTGACTGTCCCACAAACGAATTGCTGGAGTTCCAGATCCGCCTGCAAATATTCCGCCGTGAATGATGGCTGTCGAGTTATCGTGCAGTTCAAGCGCCGCACCACCCTGAGAGAGGGTGCTTCCGCCATTCGAGGTTGCCGCGCCTGCAGAGCCACCCGTGTAAGATCCTGCAACAATTTCGACAGAGGACGTGGCTGTTAAATAAATTGCGCTTCCGCCCTGCGAAACGGCAGAGTTATTTTCAGATGCCGTAGCGGAATCTGCGCTTCCTCCCTGAAAGGTTCCGTTGCTAATGACAATGTCGGAGTTAAATCCGGTAAGGCCATTTCCTCCGAGCGAAAAGGTATTGGCTGTTGATGTAGCAGTCCCTGCATTGCCGCCCAGAACGACCGCGTTTACGGCTCCTGTTGACGTGAAGACAATTGAGCTGTCAGAAATCAAGAGACCATCAAGTCCCGTTACATTTCCGGATGTATCTTTCAAAGCAGATCCAGAAAAATCGGTTCCCGCCACGGTTACGTTTTCAGTTCCATTTATTACTCCGCCCATGGAAGCAGAGGGAACTTCATTCGTCATTACAGGTTTTCCCTGGACCGGTGGCAGAACGAATCCGGCATTGAGCGCAATGCCTCTATAGGTACCACGGTCCAGATAGAGGTTGGTGCCGCCCTCAACAGCTAGAGCTGAAAAGGAAGAGTTGCTGATAATTGAATTGCCGCCGCTGATGGTAAATCGGTCAAAGCTGTTTGTTACAGTAATGAGGCCGGTCAGATTGTGGTTTAAGGTAATGTTGGTTGTTCCTGTAAAACCAACAGCTATTGATCCAGGCCCATTGGAAACAGAGGATATGGAACTACTAGTTGCCAGCGTGGTATAATCGGTTCCATATGCGATTCCAGAAACGGTATTTGTGATGGATAGCGATGAGCTGGCTAGGCATAAAAAAAAGGTGAATGCCGCAACGGGCATCACCTTTTTTCTATTCCCAACCAAAAGGCTCCGAATTGGATGATTTTTCATCATGGAACTTCTCCTGGTATCGGGCTGGGGTTTTAGATCTATTTTTTAGCTTTTTTAGGAACAAGGATGGCTGAAACAAAGCGGCCTTGCAAACGAGGAACCTGATCGACAGTTGTAATGTCGTCGGTATCTTTGCAAACGCGCTGAATGACTTCAAATCCCAGTTCCCGGTGGGCGTTTTCGCGGCCACGGAACATCAGCGAAACTTTTACACGATCGCCATGCTCAATGAACTTACGAAGGTTGCGCATTTTGGTTTCGTAGTCGTGGTCACCCACGTTAACGCGAAATTTAACTTCCTTGAGCTTGGTTTGCACCTGGTGCTTCTTCTGCTCTTTTTTCTTCTTTTCCTGATCATATTTATACTTGCCGTAATCCATGATCCGGCACAATGGCGGTTTCGCGGTGGGGGAGATTTCCACCAGGTCGATACCATAGGCCTGGGCACGACGCAAAGCGTCGCCGGTTTTCATGATACCAAGCTGTTCGCCATGGGCGTCGATGACGCGGATTTCTGGAACACGGATACGATGGTTGATCCGAACCTGTGGCTCGCGCTGCGGCCGTCCTCTGAAGTTTTGCTTACTAATCTGAGACCTCCATGTCTACTGTTGTTTTCGCCAGCTCTTCCTTTTTAAGCTGATCGATAAACTGTTCCAAATTGCATGCACCTTTCATGCCATCCAGGCGATGACGTACCGCAACTTCATTATTTTCCTGTTCCTTGCCGCCGATAATAAGCATGTAAGGAACTTTGTCGAGCTGTGCGTTCTTAACTTTTCCGTTCAGTTTGCCTGGCTTGATATCAATGTTTGCCCGGATTTCGGCATTTCGCAGCTTTGCAAGAATCTCGTTTGCATAATCCAGCTGTTCATCGGACAGCGGCAACACACGAACCTGCTCAGGAGCCAACCAGACCGGGAAGCCGCCAGCATAGTGCTCGGTGAGGATTCCGAAGAAGCGTTCGATGCTTCCGAACAGCGCGCGGTGTACCATATAGGGGCGGTGTGCATTGCCGTCGTCTCCAATATATTTCAGGTCAAATCGTTCTGGGAGGTTAAAATCAAATTGGATGGTACTGGTCTGCCATTCCCGCCCGATGGCATCTTTTACCTTAAGATCGATTTTCGGACCGTAAAAAGCGCCGCCACCCTCGTCGATTTCGTAGGGAAGCCCTTCAGCCTTAATCGCAGCTTCGAGCGATTTGGTTGCTGTATCCCAGCGCGCCTCTTCACCAACCGCTTTTTCAGGACGGGTGGATAGATAAGCTTTAACTTCCGTGAAACCGAAGGTTTTCCAGATAAAATTGCAAAAGCGGATCACTTCCTTTACTTCATCTTCAATCTGCTCAACGGTGCAGAAAATGTGAGCATCGTCCTGGGTGAATCCGCGAACACGGAAGAGACCATGCAGGGTGCCGGCTTTTTCATAGCGATAAACGGTGCCCAGCTCTGCCCAGCGCAAAGGAAGCTCACGATAAGAACGAAGGCCGGTTTTATAAATCTCTACATGAAAAGGGCAGTTCATCGGCTTTGCGAAATATTCCTGCCCATCAACGTCCATGGCCGCAAACATACCTTCGCGGTAAAAGTCGAGGTGACCGGAAGTTTCCCAAAGATTCGCTTTCCCGATGTGCGGGGTGTAGACCAGATCGTATCCATTCTTAAAGTGTTCTTTTTTCCAGAACTCTTCGATGGTAGAGCGAATGCGGGCTCCTTTTGGATGCCAGTTCACCAGGCCGGGGCCGACTTGTTCGGAAATCGAAAAGAGATCCAGATCCTTGCCTAAACGACGATGATCACGTTTTTTGGCTTCTTCAACCTGCTTTAGATACAGGCGTAACTGTTTCGGGTTCGTGAAAGCTGTTCCGTATAGGCGCTGCAGCATCGGATTGGTTTCATGTCCGCGATAGTAGGAGCCGGCAACATTCATCAGCTGAAAGGCGCGGAGTTTCCCGGTGCTTTCGACGTGTGGCCCGCGGCATAGATCCTGGAATTCGCCGCAACTATAGAAGGTTATCGCATCGCCTTCAGGAATATCGGACAGTCGCTCGAGCTTGTATTTCTGGTCTTTCAGAATTTCTTTTGCTTCATCGCGGGATACTTCGATCACCTCAAAGGGGAGGTCTTCATTAACGATCTTTTTCATCTCGGCTTCTATGCGCTCGAAGTCTTCCGGAGTAATGCGGTCTTTGAGATCAAAGTCATAGTAGAAGCCATCTTCTGTAGATGGACCGATATCAAGTTGTACCTCGTCGTATAGTCGGCAAACAGCCGCGGCCATAACGTGAGCGGAGCTATGGCGTAATCGTTCCAGATCATTCATTTCGTTTTTCATGTATTTGAAGAATTCTCCTGTAAAAAGAGCATGAATATAGGGAGTTGACCTAAGCGTGTCAATTGGCGGACGGGGCTAAAAAAGAGGGATAATTCTATAAAGTCAGTACGTTGTCTTGAATCAATAGGGAAGAATGAGCAACACGGGTAACAAATCTACAGTAAGTTTGATTAGAACTTATAAAGAAGGCTGGTCAGCAAGGCCTTATCATAGTAGCCCCGATCATCGTAGTTTACCTCTGTATCACGATCCAGCCGGTATTCCAGACGGAGGAAAACATCGCGAATCAACTTATTTTCAAGTCCGCTGGTAAATACAAAGTGAAACGTATCCAAATCCCCAAGATGGGAATATTTCTGAAACAGCGTCAAAGAGTCGATCATCTGCCAGCGGATGGATTCTTCCAGAATAAATTTGGTCTTTGCATCAGAATAAACGTCTTCTAATCGTTCATAGGTGTGATACCCCGCACCGATAGAGGTGGAAAACTTAAATTTAGGGTTTTTAAACCATTTAATTCCCAGCTGAGCCGTTTGCAGGTATTCATTTTCAATGCCGCGCCGGAAATCGCGTTGATACAGGGATTTTGCAACGCCAAAGTATTTTTTCGTAAAGTCGTGCTGATAATTTTGTGTCAGATTCAGGAAATCATCATTTTTTCGAACGTCGGTTTTGCTGTAGCGATAGTTCCAGTTCCAATCCAGTTTATTCTGAACTCCTTTCCACTTCACATTTCCGTATACGCGGTAGGATTCGAATTCTTCATCTTTTTCGATCAGATTATCGCCATTGCGTCGCAGAGTATTTGATTCGCGCAAGGCGACGGCTAAGCCGGCTTGCCCAGACCATTGCTTCTTCTTCTTTATGTCTGTTTCTTTAGGATTATTCTTTGGTGGTTTCGGCTTGCTGGCAACAAGAGGGACGTTGTTTGTTTTCTCAACAGGCTCGCTTGGAATAGCGACTTCGCCAAGTTCTTCCAATTGAATGCGTATTTCAGCTATATCTCTTGGATTGAGGCTAACAGATCCAAAGGCTGATGACTTGAAATAGACATGTTCAGTGGTCTGTTCGAGAATCGTTCCTGTCAGGACGTCACCATTATTAAGCATAATGGTATCCTGTGCATAACCGATCGTGGCTGCGAATAGAGCTGGAATAAGATGGGAAAGTATTTTCCGTATAGTCATAAAAGTCAGATTTGTTTTCTAAAACTTGCGTGGAAGCTATCTTTTTGACCCCGATGGGTCAATCCCGTCAGCCCAGAAAAAACGCCTTTTCAGCGCGTTTTTCATTTCGAAATAAGTCTATCGGTTGCTGTGGAACCGGCAATGGGTTATGTCAGTACGATGGAGGCGGAATATTCGAAACAATCAGAAAAAATAGAATTTATTCACTAGACTGCCCAACTGGGGCCGGATGGTGTTCAGCATTTTAATTGCCGATTAATTCGCGGAGAGTATGCGGCTAATCGCTTCAGGGCTTATGCAGATGCCATGAAAAAATCCGTCAACGCAGTCAACCGGAGGTGTGTGCTACGGAAAGAGCAGAAATCCATATCATCGAATTAAACCACTCCGGTTCCACGGATTGGAACCTCCAATCCATGGAACTGTATTTTAGCGGGCAGGCGGTGCGTGCACGCAGGATTTATGTAGTGCGTGGGCACATTCCATCCATATTTCGGCGAACGTTGGGTGGGCATGAACCGTATTACCCAGTTCTTCCGCCGTGATCTCTTCACGAACGGCAATCACCATTTCGCTGATCAGATCCGTTGCATGCGGTCCCGCACATTGGGCTCCAATGATGATATCGCTGTCTTTATCGGCGATAATTTTAACAAAACCTTCTGTTTCGTTAGCGGCTTGTGCTTTACCCAAAGGCTTAAAGTGAAACTTACCCATCGCATAGGCGCGCCCGGATTTTTTACATTCGTCTTCGGTCACTCCTACAAGAGCAACCTCGGGGGAGGTGAAGATAACGCCCGGAATAACCACTTCTTCAATCTTTTCTTCACCCTTCAGCGCATGCTCAACCGCATACATGGCCTGGGATGTTGCCGCGTGGGCAAGCTGCATACGGCCGGAAACATCACCAATACAGTAGATGTGAGGAATATTTGTGCGGCTGAGCTCGTCGACTTCAATATAGCCACGTTCGCTCAACGCCACGCCCGCGGCTTCAGTATTCAAGCCGGCGGTAACCGGACTGCGACCAATAGAAACCAGTAGCATATCGGCGTCAATCTTCTTGCCGCCAGCGGTCGCTGTAACTTTGTCATCCTCCGCCTTGATATTTTCCATGGCATCGCCGGTAAGCATGGTCATGCCGAGTTCTTTTTTCATGTGCTTTTTGACGACCTGGCGGACATCTTTATCGAGCAGCATCAGAATATCCGGCAGCAATTCAACAATGGTTACCTTTACACCGAGTCCAGCTGCCATGCAGGCGAGTTCGGAGCCGATATAACCCCCGCCAAGAACCATCAGCGTTTCGGGAAGTTCTTCGAGTTCGAGAAAAGCGCGGCTTTCAACAATACGGTCATGCTTAGGAATGAAGCCAGGAACAGTAGAGGTGGAACCTGTGGCAATGATAATATTCTTGCCTGTGATTTCCTTAGTAGCTCCATCGCTCGTTTTAACAGCAATGGTATTGGCATCGCGGAAAGATCCCGTTCCTTCAAGTAGCGTAACGCCGTGCGACTTCAGCAGGTAGGCAATGCCTTGCTGTTGATTGGAGATCACATCATCCTTGCGCTTTTTCATGGCGGGGTAGTCGATTTTAGGGGTGCCTACGGTGATGCCAAAGGATTCAGCATGTAGGATTTTCTGATAAACTTCGGCACCGGCAATCAGTGTTTTAGTAGGAATACATCCGCAGTTGAGGCAGGTTCCGCCCAGCCACTCTCTCTCAACGATAGCTGTTTTCGCACCCATCTGAGCTGCTTTGATAGCCGCAGGATAACCCCCCGGGCCGGCTCCGATCACAATAACGTCAAAATCCATGAGTTCGATCTCCATTAAAGAAAGGCCGGAGTATTGGGATTTTATCTAAGGAGAGTCAATCGAAAGCGTTTCTAACCTTTAAAGAGGTACAGGTCTGTTCATTCGCTTCGCACAGGAGGCACAGCAATTGCGAATAATCAGGCATGTAAGTTCGCAGGGTTGAGATACGAGTTGGAAACATTTCCGAGTCACTTCTTTTTTTTAGCCGAGATAGGAAACCATACCTGAAAGGATAGAGATGAAGTAAACCCTATAATTTTAATGATTTATGAATATGTCAGACGTTTAAAACTCTCGAAACACAGCGATCGAGTGGCCTTTTAAAAAATGATTGGCGTGGATCTAGCTTAGTAGATGGGGAATCGAACCCATTATGGATCTGAATATGCCAAAAAATAAGCACCGAAAAAGTCGTTTAACCAAGTCTGGTATGACGTTGATAGAGGTTTCAGTGGCGATGGCCATTATGACGATGCTGTGTGGAGGGCTGTTTGCCATGGGAATTAGTGTGCGTCGATCTAGTGAGCATTTACGCATCGAAACTGAGGCTCGCTCATTCGGCAAGGAGGCGGTTGAAGAAATAATTGCCGCCGGAAAATCTAACCTATCCAAACCTGATTTTTCTTATATCAATCCCTCCACGATGGTGCTGCCGCATGCAGCTAAATTAATGCGTTCGGTATCTGTGATTTGGCACGATAAAGACGGTGCCGTGGTTGAAGCCATGGATGACGAAGGCTATGCCGAGGTGCATGTGAAAGTTCGCTATCAGTCTCCAGTGGGTAAGATCATGATAGCCGATAGTTTTTCAACAATAATTAATTAAATTCAGTGCGCGGCGCAGAAAATATGCAAAGTAAAATACAGAGAAAGTCGGGGTTTACGCTCGTTGAGATGATGATTTCCGTCTCTATTTCGGCACTGGTTATAACTGCTGTAATGAGCACCTATATATGGATTGGAGATCAAGCGGTTGTGGGTCGTAAACTGGCTTGGTCGCAACATGAAGCCATGCTGACGTCGTCGAAAATAACGGCCTATGTCCGAAATGCGTCTTCCATTGTGGATGTTGATACGGAGTATGGAAATTGGGTCGATTTAGGGTTTGCTGATGGCACGGTGCGTAGACTGCTTTATTCCAACGGGCGGGAACTTCAGCGGGATGGTCGATTGTACCTGCTCGCAGACGGTCAGACTCAATCTACCGATTCTCCTGAGGAACTGGTCGTGGTTCGAGGCATGATGGCCATTCCTCCAAAGGATGGAAGCGGGTACAGCGAGCATATATTCATTGCTGAACCCGGTGATCGAACCGTGCGAATCGGCTATCGCATTTCGAAACCTAATGCAGTTGGTGTCCGTGCTGCTGACGATAAAGACTATGCCGTCACCGTGAGATTCAGCGCGCACATGCGTAATGTTTTATAAAAAGTTTATGGAGGTAAGTATGAAACCAGGGAATCAAACGCTTAAACAGAGCAAGCAGGGTTCGGTCATGATCACGACGATAATCATGCTGGGTATTGTTGGTATGACAATCGGTCTATTGGTGGCAGGATTACAAACCGACGCGAAACTGGCTCAGCATAATAATTACCGTGAAAAGGCCATACTTCTTGCGGATGCCGGTTTGCGTGCAGGCATATGGAAAATGAATGCAGCGAACGATTCGACCATATCATACAAACAATCCCAAGCCTATTTTGCTAATCATGCTGCCTTTGGTGATGCGGATTGGGGTTTTGTAACTGAAACAAGAATTTTGGAAGGATCAAACATCGTTTTAGTATCTACTGGGATCTATCAGGATAAACAACAGGAAGTGCAGGCTTCGATGAAGTTAGGCTCGGGTTCCCGCAGTGTTCATGCGCTGTATTCCCATGCCCTCTATGCCGGGAACTCCAGTGGAAATAGTTCCTACACATTGGAAATCGGCGGTATGGGTTCCTATGTGATTGAGGATGGCAGTACGGGTTCCTATGTCGACTTTGTTAAAGGCGATGTGTATTCTGGAGGCCATCTCAGTGTCTCTGGATATACGAAGCTTCGCCTGCCTGAAATCATCAATGAAGTGATCTACGACGATATCTACGATCCATTTACTGAAACCTATCAGGATGCATTTGCCGTTGCCTTCTTTTCGAATGGGCTGACTCAGGCAGCCTATGATGCGTACGTTTCGAGTGTTTCAGATTATTCTGGAACATTTTACAATAATGGCGTCTATGATTATGGCGAAGCCTATGTGGATGATGAAGGCAATGGCCGCTACGACTTAGGGGAGTCCTTCTATGATGCCAATGGCAATGGCGTTCGTGATGCGGGCGATGGCTACGTGGATAATAATAATAACGAAATTTATGACGCAGGAATCGATACCATAATCGATAATGGTAACGGCATGTGGGACGCTGGGGAAGAGTGGGTAGATAATACCGGCGGCAAACACAACAAACGTCGGAATGGACGCTACGATCCCGCCGGAGGATTCTACAACAGAAACGGCAACTGGACGACGAGATATTGGAAAAGAGGGAGATTGAAGTATTGTTCGTCTTGGCCAGCGGAAGATTTTGAAGATACCGGTAACAACAGTTTCGAGCCCGGCGAACCCTGGGTAGATGACAATGGAATCTGGGATGAGGGTGAAGAATATCTGGATGACCGAAATGGAGAGTATGATTATGGAACCCAGGCCTATGGAACCATCTGGGGAATGCCTTCTCCCGGGCCGGGGCAGCGTGCTTCGACTGGAGGAGATTCGCTAATCTCACCACCCGATCTGGAACATATGTTTTACCATGTCAGCAAAGATGATTATCAACCCTCCGGAGCGCTGACAAGATGGGGACACGATGTGGCGGTAACGGCAAGTGATTACTATAGCAACGGAAAGCTCATAACGGATTCATCGAAACCAGAACATATCTTTACCCGCAATATCCGGCGGAGTCCTTCCGGGCAAGGAAATGGTTACTATCGAGATACGATTTCAGGCGTCACCGTACGGTCGCGTGAATATGACTATGTGTATGATGACAATGGGAATCGGGTCGATGACTACTTTTTGGAAGATCCGACGGATTATTACTATACGAGAACGGATGGAAATAACTCAATCGACGGAACATCCTATACCTCGCCTTCCTATATCAATGTCAAACCGGAGCACAACAGCAAACTTTACTATGTTGAGGGCAACGTCTATCTGCATGCTTCACCAACGTATTGTATGATGTTTAAGCAACCCGGCACGCGCATCACCATTGTGGCGAAGGGCAATATCACGATCTCTGATGAGTTTTACTATAATGCGGATTACGATTCCAATTTGGATCGCTCGAATGTCGATAGCACGATTGTCAAGAATCCTTCCGATGCCCTATGTTTGATTGCACTTAAGAATGACGATTGTTCCAACAGCGGAAATATCTTTATCGGTGACGCTGCTCATGGAACCGGCGGAAGTATTCATGCCATGCTTTATGCTGAGAATGACTTTGTTGACAACAACCTGAATACCAGAGGGCAACCGTTCATTAGTATTTTCGGAAATATGAGCGCAGGAAATCATATTCAGCTGAATCGCCCTTCTTCCGGTAGCCGAACCCGTCTTGATGTTACGCTCGATGAGCGAATCCGTGATGGTGAAATCATAATTCCTGGACTGCCACATTCGATCGGAAGCGGTGAGCGCAGCATTCAGATCGATACGGAATGGACTATGCTACCTGGAACATGGGAAAGCTGGTCCATGATTAAATAAAGGAGAAATAAATGTATCGAGTGGTATCAAGATTAATTTTGTGTTTCATGGCGAGTGGAAGCACCGCTCAGCTGGGATCAGACCAAGACCAATGCAAAGAGGTATGGGGAACACCACGATCCGGCACACTCGATTCCCAGGGAAACGGGACGTTAAAATACGCTCAGCGCGAAACTGATATTACGCTTGATTTTGCGGAAGGCGTGGTCTGGAATGCGGTCTATATTGAAAATAAATTAGATGAAAAGGGCATCAACAGCCTATTAAAGTTGAATAGTTATGAGGGTCGTAATACCTGGACCATATGGACTCCACCGGGTGTTCCAGAATCCGATGTTGAAGCAGCCATGTGGATGTGCGATGACGAAACTGGAATGGCTTTCTTTCGCGATGGAAATCTTAACGTAAAAGGTATGCGGGGAACTCCCCAACCGGAAAAACCTCAGGTTACCGAGACCTCCGATTCCCCTGTTAAGGAAAGTCCCGCGATTGCGCTTGAGCAGGAAAGCGAGCCCACTGAAATAATAACAGCTCCCAAAGTCGTGAAACGGGCTCCCAAACCTTCAAAACCGAGTACAATGCCCGTATTGGGGGATACTAAGCTATATACAATGCAGTTGCTTGGGGAGCCTTCCGGAATTATGGAATCGGGCGGTAAGGAAATCCTGGTTTATGGCTGGGGCAGTGTATGGTTTGCCAATGGCAAGGTTTGTAAAATCAATTAGGTAGTAGGATTATGGGTATTTTCGATAAAGTAGCGTTTGCAGCAGCCGGGGAAGAGGAGGTCGTTGCCGTCCAGCCTTCCGCTTCTGAATATGTGGAATGGCTTCCCAACTATATGCTGAAAAAATCCCAAACTGAAATTCGAATTGATTCATCCCGTCCGTTGCCGGGCTCTGATGAAGCGCCGGGTATTCCAGACGCCAACGCCGTGGTGAATAAGCTGAAAGTCCTGTGTGGCATGAATCCCTTTCGGCTTGCCGAACCGGTGGACGGTGCCTTTGAACGGATGCATTCCAACGATAAGCTTAAGTTTAAAACGCGGTTCGAAGACCGTGAGGATCGCTCCATCTGCACAATCCATCTCTCGATCCGCTCCTGAACCCTGTTTCTTTAAGCAATTCAGTACATCAAGACAGGGTCTTTTGTTTTAGCGGCGTAACTTCCTGATTATGAGGCTGACTGGGAGAGATCGGTCGGTCTGCATGGCTTCGGTAACTTTCTATTACCCACAAGTCTCATAATTGATTAGCCAAGTACCAGCCCTCGGTTAGATCTGTCAGCCGCTTCCACCCGCGCCATAAAGCGAGGGTTCCT
>JADGFE010000256.1 GCA_016744085.1 Kiritimatiellales bacterium
GCCCGACCCTGCGTATTATTTTCATTCGTATCCATGCCCCGAACGTTATCAGGCATTGGCCTGACTGCCTACGGGGTCGAGGAAGAGACGCATACGTTCCATCGCCCTGCGAACCCATCCCTTTGCCGCCTAAAATATAGGATTGAATCGGCTCGTGCTAACAGTTTATGCAGCACGGGTGAGGTCAGTTGTGACGGACCAAGCAGATTGCAGGTGTTCATCAAACTTTGTCTGCGCCTCATTCATCAATTTCCCGATACTATCGACATCGCCAGCACGAATAGCTTCGGATGCCTGCCTGTTAATATCGGCATTTGATGGGGCCGAGATAGTCCTTAACTTTTTTCTGCATATCATTTTCTGTAAAGGGATAGCATTAATTCAGTTTGGGCAGGATTTCGACGGTATCCTTGAAGGCTTTTAAGTCGACGATCACATAGTGAAGCGGCTCGGGACCATTTAGTTCTTCTACATCGAGGCGGTCACCGTCAAAAATCATTTTTACCGGGCGGTTTCCATAGGCACATCCCTGGTGAAGTCGGCCGCAACGCGATGGGGTGGTAATTTTGCCCAGATAGGCATATTCCATTTTCCCGCGTACGGTCATTTTTAAATCATAAATACGATTAAGGGTGGCGGGCCACCATCACACAAATGGATGCAGACGAGGAAAGCCCTTTTTGTACAGGCAAGTCGGTGTGGGGTTTAGCTTCCGCGTATAATCCCTGATTCGTTCCAACGCTCTTTTTCAATATCCGCATTGTTTCGCCGATATCCGCCTGCCCAGTCTGAGTGATCATCAAATAGACAAATTCTTCCAAGTATAAAAACATTCATGACTATGCTCTACGTATTTTGACCTGTTAAAGACATTAATCGCTGCTTCGTAAAAGTCAAAACGCCCGGTTATGCCGGGCTTTTTTTGTGACTTTTCCAAAGAGGCCCGATATAATTTTACCTTTGGAGAATGGCTATGGGTTTATTAATTCGTAATGTGCAACTTAATGAAGAGTTAGTGGATGTCCTGATTGAAGGAAACAGGATTGAGACGATTGGAGAAAAGTTTGATCCCGCGAATCACCGTGTTGTTGACGGATCAGGCAAGGCAATCCTGCCAACCTTTGTGAATGCCCATACCCACGCATCGATGACGCTGATGCGGAGCTATGCTGATGATCGTGATTTGCATGACTGGCTCACGAACCATATCTGGCCGCTTGAATCTCAATTAGTTGAGGAAGACATCTATCACGGTGCACGCTTGGCCTGTCTGGAAATGATAAAATCGGGAACCACCTGCTTTAATGATATGTATTGGCATTATCACGGGATTGCCCGCGCCGTTGATGAAATGGGAATGAGGGCTGTTCTCTCTTCCGTCTTTATTGACTTCAGTGATGACGATAAAGCCGCAGAACAACGCGAGCTGACTGTTAATTTATTCAAGGAACGAAGTAACTATTCCGACCGTATTGGTTTTGCGCTTGGCCCGCATGCCATTTATACGGTTTCGGAAGATTCCCTCCGTTGGATAAAAGTATTTGCCGATGAAAATAATCTGTTGATTCATATTCATATTTCCGAAACAGAAAAAGAGATTGAAGACTGTGTTTCAGCACACGGTTTGCGACCAGTTCAGTGGTTGGAAAAAATCGGATTCCTAGGCGCTAATGTCATCGCGGCTCATGTACTGCATGTTACCGACGAGGAAATCGAAACGTTGGTACGCAAGAAGGTGAAGGTCGTTCATAATCCGGTTTCAAATATGAAATTGGCGGCAGGCAGTTTCCCTTACAAACGGTTGAAGGAGTCCGGCGTAAAAATTTCGTTAGGTACGGATGGATGTTCGTCGAACAACAATCTTTGTATGCTGGAAGAAATGAAAGTTGCAGCATTGCATGCCAAATTGGTTCACAACGATCCAACGGTGCTTCCGGCGAAAGAGGTATTCGAATTGGCGACGGTCGGTGGAGCAGAAGCTTTAGGGGTGGATTGTGGTCGGATTAAAGAGGGAATGCTGGCGGATTTTATGCTGGTTGATCTATTAAACCACCGATTGGTTCCCGGGTATGATTTAATCGATGATTTGGTATACAGCGCTGACTCTTCCTGCATTGATACTGTTATATGCGATGGGAAAATCCTGATGGAAAACGGGATTGTGGAAGGCGAAGATATAATAATATCTGAAGCGCGTGCCTATAAAAAACGATTCCAATGATTGAAAGATCGAGAGGAGGGTTTCTTTCAGCCATTGGAATCAGGGAGATAAATTGGTATTAAGTAAATGCTACAATGGCCATTAGGCAAATCATGGCAATGCCTGTGACAACCATCGAGACTTCTACAGCTACTATTGACCATGTTTTCATGCTATTCCTCAGTTAACTGCCAATACATATAGCAAATGTAATACCAAGTTTGATGAATTGGTGGTTTCCTTAATGAAATCACCCATTATTTCTGTGATGCCTATTATTGAATAGCCGGAAATTTCCATAAATGAGAAAAGACGATGGCTGTGGAATCATTTAAATGCGAATGGAATTACAAACCGAGCACGTCATTCCCGGTTAATTGACCGTGTTGAGGGGGTTTTACATAATGAGGTAACGTAACTATTCAGCATCATTTTGGACGCTGAAAAACCTGCATTTTATTTATTTTTTTGGCCTCTTCCGCAGAATCGGTGGGTAGTATGCTGCCCTTTTATGCCCCTAACCCCTGAAAACAGGAGATTTTCCTTTAAAATAGACCCTTTCTTT
>JADGFE010000257.1 GCA_016744085.1 Kiritimatiellales bacterium
ATGATATACTTCGTGAGTAATGACAATTTAATTGCGTGATAATCCATCCTAAAATCATGGTTTTTTTATGTGATAGAAGCCCTTAAGGAAGTGCCATTCGGGACTGACCCTTTCCCCCCTTTCCCTGACCCTTTCCCGAAATTCTCTTCGTTGACCTACTCGGTCTCCCTTAATTCGTTCATTCCACCCTTATTTTCCAGTCATTCTCGCCGTGGATGAATTTCCGCACCCTCCAGTGCAAATTTACCTGTTTCCGCAATTCTCATCGTCAAATTCTGTTCTCAAATTCCTCTCGGCGGTACAGCCGCCTCCGGAATTCCGTTCACTTCGCTCTTATTTTTCAGTCATTTCCGGCGCGGATGAATTTCCGCACCTTCCATCTTCCATAATTCAATTAATAAATTAAAATCGAATGACTCAGAACTATCTGCTTCCAAAAGGTCTGGTATTAATGAGTTTTTCGAAGCTGAGAGATTATAGATTTTCCTGGATTGATCAGACTTCCCGATCTGCATAAGAACAAAAGAAGTAACATATAGACTGGCTGCACTACGGTAAAATTTCTTTGTGTGAGGCCTAATGAACACATATTGAATAGCTGACTCCAGCTCTCCTCGACCCAAAGTAGCGCAAGCTAGCTTGAAACCCGAATCCTCAATGGATTTTATGAATAGATAAGTAAAACCATATAATAGGGTGCTTAGTAGAAGGGATATAGCTAACATGAATAGAGGTTGTTCTCCTCCATCAAGAATTTCAGCCCCCACCATCAGACAGGCAAAGAACAGGAAAATGTATATAAATATATTCAAGGGGAAGCATATTATTCCGCCTCCACGTTCGATTTTATTTATAATGAATTGAACTCGTTTGTTGTCGATTTTCGTCATTTTTAAAACCCAAACCGCACCCTGCAATCATCGTTGCTTGATTTCTCTATCTTTCTTGCCCAGAAGAACGATATGGGTAAGAAAAGCGACAATAAACACAATTGCAATCGATGCCCCTCGGGCACCATCAAACAAAACTTCATGATAATGCCTGTATACAACATTGATTCCAAATAAAGGTAGAAGAGCACAAAACCACATAATTGCAAACTTTAGCAGAAATCGAATCAATAAAGATTCAGTGCGCCTCAAGAGAAGGTTATACAGCCAAACGCTCAATGCGCTAAAACTAGTAATGAAGGCAATAACTATCCAATACGTGCTCATTATTTCGCCACCCCTAGAGTTCCAAATAATCCAGCATTCTGATGTCCTTGCGATGCATTATTTCCCTCAAACTGGCCATTGATATACGCAACTCCAAACTGAGCATTAGCGTTGATTATGCCGGAACCAGTTGCACCAATTATCTTAAGAACAGAATCAGAACCTGTCATAAGGGCTGTTTGTTTTGGAATCTGAGACGCAACTAATGTTTCAAAACCACCTGAAACCGGAGAAACTAATCCGGCGGTAAGTCCCGATACTCCTGCTTGAGTCCAATCAACTCCTTCAGCAGCTTCAGTCCAACTTTTTTCATTTGCCAATCCCACTGCTTGCTGAGCAAAAGCGCTTTCAGCTACACCAAACAAAGCAGAAACTGCGGCGGTTGATGTCGCATGAGAAGTCTGGGGCATTAAAGCCCCAGTAATTGCACCAGTACCTGCGCCAACCAAAGCTCCCTTGGCGACACCATTCCAGCCATCATAAGCATATCCTGTTATACCGCCAGATACAGCCCCAACAATAGCACCATAAGCAGCCCCAACCCACCCAAACTCTCCTGTTGGATCCACGAAGAATGCTGGATTCAAATTTGCGTACGCATAAACGTTAGCCCCGCCATCTATCCCCAGTGGGTCGGGCTGGATGAAGCGTTTGAGCTTGGACGAATATGCCCGGTGCAAGGTCAGGTGGAGATCGGTGTCCGAATCGTAATAAACGCCATAGCCACCAAGCCACTGGAAGGGCGTATCGGAACTTCCTACATGGGGAATATGCCGAGCGTGGCCATAGGGCATGTAGGCGAATTCATCGGTGACAGTTCCCGATCCATCGGTCAGTGCCAACGTGCTGCCTAACTCATCGCTGTGATAGTAGTACACATCACCATCGGCTTCGATATGGCACAGCAGGCGCATGTCCGACCAACCGCATTAATCATGCTCAGCCTTTCCACACGTTGACCATTTGCTGAATATCCCCTTTGTTTAAATCAGGTGAGCTGGCGTAAATGCCCTCGAACTCAGGATGAAGTGATGTAGCTTTCTCAAGAACCAAGGTGGACTCGTCGATATAGCCATCCGCTTTTAATACGATAGCCATCAACAAGAGACCGGCAGGATTAGAATAGAACTTTTTTGTATGGGGGTGCTTCGTTGCGTAATAAAAAACAAATTCCCAACGCCTTAAAACCATGTGCTGACATGCAAACATGAAACGACTGCCCTCAATGCATCTAACAACCAGTTTGCAAATTACAAACATAAACAATGGCGTTAAGGCAAATGAAACATACACAGGTATGAAATCAATATCTTGTCTCTTTGAGAAAAGAGACGCTGTAAAAACAAGAAGAAACATAGCGCCACCAAATGATGCGGAGAGTTTGGCTGGCATATAATCATGGCTTTTCCTTGCTTTCACAGAGCGTATGATCCGTTCCACGTATTTTATATCAATCGTTTTCATGCGAAAGCTCCAGCTATTTCTGCAGATTTGGTGAATACGTAGTCGTCCCTTTTTCATTCATGATGTCCATCCCAGCTCCAACC
>JADGFE010000074.1 GCA_016744085.1 Kiritimatiellales bacterium
ACGGGTTTCGAAGCTACGAAGTGCTGAAAATCGCCCTATTTCACACAACGGGAGGGTTGCCCGAGCCGGAATCGGCCCACCGATTCTGCGGATGAGGCCAAAAAACAAAGTGCTTGATGTGGTGGAAGGCGAGGGGGGTATAAACTATATCCGCGGTGAAATTATGGTGGGGTTTGAGGATGGAACCACGCTGAGTGACCTTAACGCATTATTACGCAAACTGAATGGGACCATTATTGAAGTGATTGATCCACCGGGCATTTACCGTATTAAGCTCAATGAAGGTCTTACGGTGGAAGAAGCCATGGCGATTGCCAATGAACACGAAGGGGTAAGTTCATCGGAACCTAATCTAGCTTACCCTCGATTGGATTCCAGTCCGGTTGCATTCGATGGCAGCGGAGTGGGAATGAATCTGAATTTGCTGCCGGGTGAAACTGCCGTTGCTATATTTGATTCAGGCCTTGACCCTCAGTACGCCGATCTTTCGGTGATTCGGGGTACGTATGATGCGGTTGATCCATCGGCGGATATCAGTGATCCAATGGGGCATGGAACCTTAACCGCATTAATTGCAGCAGGGGTGATTACGCCAGACGGTGCTGAAGCTATGGAAACAGGAGTGCCGGTGCTGGCCATTAAAACCTTTGATGAAAATGGCATGACGAGTTCGGATACCATTATGCGAGCGTTGGAATTTGCCGCCAATTCAGGGGTCGAAATCGTTAATATGAGCTGGGGATCGGATGTGGACAGCAATTTCATGGAAGTAGCAATGAATTTTGCTGCGCAAAACGGAATGACCCTGTTTGCTGCGGCAGGAAATGAGCCGACCGGAGTGCCTATCTATCCTGCAGGTTATTCTGCGATTATTGCTGTTGGAGGATTAAACGGGGATGGATCACAATGGGAGAGCTCAAACTTTGGCTCGTTTGTTGATGTCTTTGCTCCTGCCAAGGCCAGTTTTAATGGAAAGTCCTATGCAGGAACGTCTATCGCAAGTCCGTATACTGCCGGCCGGACTGCTCGTGGAAAATAAAGATTTAGTCCGAACGTTCTGTCGGTCGGCTGAGAATAAGATGGTGGTTATTCATGTGGCCGGTATCGAATGCCGCTTCGCAGTATGAGATAAAGTAGGTCCATTTCCGTTGAAAGATTCCGTCGTATCCCAGTCTGACGAGTTCCTTGCGGTTGGATAAAAAACCTTCTTTCCATCTCCTCAATGTTTCTCCGTAGTGGTTGCCAACATTATTCAGCGTTTCAATCGTAAGATTGGGAGAGCGGGAAATTGACTTTGAGAGCTCTCCGAGGGAAGGAATCATACCTCCCGGAAAAACGTTTTTATGCAACCATGTTGGGAATCGACTGTGTTTCTCGAATGAGTGCTCAGGAACCGTAGTAACCTGCTGAATAAGGCGTCCGCCGGGTTTGAGCAACTTGCTGCACTCGGAATAGAAAGTGTTATAGTTAATTCTGCCAATGGTATCGATGGATTCAATGGAGATGATTCGGTCAAATGAGCCCTGAATTTCTCCGATTTCACATAATTGAATATTTACGAGCGCGGTCATATTTTCAGCTTCAACCCGGGAGCGGGCAAAACGGTATTCCTCTTCGGAAGTCGTCACTCCGATAACACGACAACCGCAGGTGCGGGCCAGTTCAATGGCAAAGGCGGCTCTTCCGCAACCGAGTTCAAGCACATGATGATCAGAAGTGGTATCTACCAGTTCAATTACTTTCCGTATTTTTCTAATTTGGGCTTCGGACAGAGTATCTGTTTTGCCCTCAAAAATGGCAGATGACGACATCATTGTTTTATCATCAAGAAACAGCTGAAAGAATTCATTGTTGAGGTTGTAGCTCATCTGTTTGTTTGGATTTGCAGAAGGCTCAGAGCGACCAAAAGAATGCTGCAATTCATACTGAAGTTTGCTCGCGAAGCCGAAGGGGAAGCCGCCTTTTGTGCTGAGAGATTGGTTTTGAAGAAATATTTTGAATACGCCAGTCAAATCTTCGGCGCTCCATTCATTATCCAGCCAGGACTCTCCTAAGCCGATATCGCCATTCAATACCAGACGGGTGAAGAAGTTATAGTTCCTAACTTGAATGATTTTAGCGTCTTCAGAGGCTTCGCCATAGACTTTTTCTGCACTGGTCGGCAGCAGAATCTTTAGATGGCCATCCGTTATTTTGTTCAGCTGTTGATCAACCAGTTTAACGCTCTCTTTTTCAAAAATATTCATAATAGTACGTTTTCTTTACGAAGAAATGATAGATGAATAAGTTTTTATACCATCTACCGAATGCTCTTGTATGAAAAACCTTATACCTATGCAAGCGAATCTGTATTTTACAGAGCCCAATTAATTTGTAAATTTCCGGCCATCACTGAAGTTATCTGATTGTTGGAACAAAAAAAAACACCCTTCGAATGAAGGGTGTTTGATCAATAAGTCTAACCGAAGGTTACATTGAAATTTCTTCGATAGTCGCGCTGTCACGTAGACTCTTGATGTATGCAGCAACAGCCTCTTGTTTCTTCTGTCCGCTCAGGAAAGTAAGAATCTGTTCGTGAGCTTCGTCATAGCTTACAACACCTTCTTCAGTGCGTTCTGTAACCAAAATGATGTGGTAACCGAACTGTGTTTCAATGATATCACCGATTTCATCGATTTCCTGTGTATAGGCAGCCACTTCGAATTCCGGAACCATTTGACCCTTGCCGAAAGTGCCAAGTGATCCGCCCTGCGCTTTACTCGGGCAATGAGAGTTGGTGGACGCAGCATCTGCAAACGTAATTTTTTCAGAAACAATGTCGGCCCGGATGTTTTCCAGCGTTACTTTTTTTGAGGCTTTACCTTCGTCAGTTTCGCTTTCGTCAAATTTAATAAGAATATGGCTGGCGGTTACGCTTTCCGGTTTCGCAAAACGGTCAGGGTTGGTCTCGTAGAATTCTTTGGCTTCTTCTTCGGTCGCTTCCTGAATATCTGCTGTTTTAGTTTCAAGGAATTTACGGGTAGCCATGTCATTTTTAATGTTTGTGGTTAGCTCTTCCAGTGTTGTGCTCTGTGCTGCAAGTGCGGCTTCAAGCGTCTGGCCTTCTGGAATGCGAGCTTTGATTTCCTCGATAGCGGTTGTGATTTCTTCCGCTGAAACGTCAACGTTCGCTACGGCAACAGCGGCATCGATTAGCTTCTTAGTGATGAGATCGTTTTTAACCTGCTCATACATCTGAGCCTGAACTTGCTGCATTTGCTGCGGCTGAACACGGCCGGCAAGCTGCTGCATGGCCATGGCCATAACCTGATTGACTTCGCCACGGGTAATGTCTGTTCCATTAACGCGAACGATTACTGCCGCAGGATCAGTCGTTAGTGGATTGGCCTTAACAGGCTCTGTAAACAGGTCCTCAGTCTGAGAAAGGTCAACTGGCTCAGGAGCTGGAGTTTTTGCGGCTTCATCTTCTTTACAGCCGGTCAGCATCAGTGCTGCAGCAACGGGAACAACCATCATGATCTTTTTATTTACTAAATTATCGAACATCGTTCTTGATCCTTTCTTCGTGTTTCAACTAATACACATCGCACCCAGCAAATGTGTATAAAGGGCGAATAGTGTCCCCTGTGGGAACAATTGTCAACGCAATCAGACGATTTTGAAGAATGGACGTTCAATGTTAAATCAAGAAATTATCGACCAATTTAAATGCTCAGGATGCGGCGATTGCTGCCGCTGGACGGGCTCGGTTTTGCTGACGGATGCAGACATTCCTCGGTTAGCGCTCCATTTAGGGCTTTCGGATCAGGATTTTATTGATAGACACACCCGCCTTGCACCGAATCGCCAGCAATTGGCGCTATTGGATCAGAGCGATGGAAGTTGTGCGTTTTTGGAAGAGAATCGCTGCTCCATCTATGCGGCCCGCCCTGAGCAATGCCGAACATTCCCTGCAGCATGGCATGTTCAGGCGGGGTGTCCAGAGCTCGACAAACTACTCGCTGAGCAGAAAAACATTGAAGAAACATCTGGAAAACCATAAATTTCGGCTTTTGCTGTCAACCAACATGGAGAAAGTACATGAGTGTAATGGATGTTAACGAAATTCTGGCGATGCTGCCGCATCGCTATCCTTTCATGCTGGTTGATCGGATTACTGAAATGGATATCGAAGCTCAGCGTATTGTTGGCTACAAAAACCTGACTTTCAACGAACCCTTCTTCCAGGGCCATTTTCCGAATGAGCCGATCATGCCGGGCGTTATGCAGCTCGAAGCCATGGCTCAGATATCCGGAATTCTGCTCAACAAAGTAAATGAGCGCGATGGGGCCATCGCTTATTTCATGTCTATCGATAAAGCTAAGTTCCGCCGCAAAGTAGTTCCTGGAGATGTGCTGCGTATGGAAATTGAAGTTACCCGGATGCGTTCTCGTATGGCCACGGTTTCCGGTAAAGCATATGTGGGTGATGACCTTGCGAGCCAAGCTCAGCTTATGTTTGGTTACGGGGCATAAGAAATGGCTCAGATTCACCCTACAGCCATTATAGCCGATGGGGCCCAGATTGCCGACGATACCATTATTGGGCCGTATTGTACGGTTAGTGGGCAGGCCGTGATCGGTAGCGGCACTGAGTTGGTGTCTCACGTTGTGATTGAAGGTAACACCGAGTTAGGAGCCAATAACCGCGTATCTTCGTTTGCTGTACTCGGGGGTAAAACACAGGACCTCAAGTTCACAGGCGGTATGCCTGGTGTAAAAATTGGCGACAACAATACTATCCGGGAATACGTCACCATCAATGCGGCAACCAATGATGGCGATTTTACCACGCTAGGGAATAATTCTCATATTTTGGCTTATTCTCACATCGGTCATTGCTGCCATATCGGAAATGAAGTGGTCATTGTTAATGCCTGCCAGATTGCCGGGCATGTGGTTATTGAGGATATGGCTACTATTGAAGGGGCTGTCGGGATCGTCCAGTTTATGCGAGTTGGTGCCATGGCCTATGTTGGTGCCATGTCTAAGATCTCAAAAAATGTTCCTCCTTATATGATTGCCCATGGCGATCCTATTCAAATTCGTAGTTTCAATCGGATCGGGTTGGAGCGCAGAGGAATCTCTGAAGAAGGTCGCAAAGCGATTAAAGAAGCCTACCGCATTCTTTACCGTCAAGAAGGGCTTAATGCTTCCGAGGCGCTGGATAAGATCGAGGCGGAAGTAGAGCAGACGCCTGAGGTTAAGCACCTGCTTGAGTTCTGCCGTGCTTCCGAAAAAGGGATCGCGCGCTAGGTTTTCCAAACCTTTGGAGGATTCCAGTGGTTGGACAAAAAAACGGATTCACCATTCTTGAGCTGTTGGCTGTGTTGGCAATCATTGCCATTCTGGCCGGAATCGGTTTTGGGGGCTACCGGCTTGCCAGTAGCGAGGCTAAAAACGGTCGGGCTGCAGCCGAAATTGAAAAACTCCGCTCCGCACTGGAAGAATTCCGTGTGGAATACGGGCGCTATCCGGTATCAGCAGGAACCAATTCCATTGCGAAGCTGATTTCTGCTTTATCACCGGAGCAGGCAATGCTGCTCACCTCCTCAGTAGAGGGGCTGGAATTTCTTGATCCCTGGGGCAATGCCTATCAGTATCTTTGCAACGATCGCTTCAGTTACAGTCTTTGGTCCGATGGGTTGGATCTCATCGATACGGGCGGCAACATTGGGTCTTTCTCAAGGAATACGAATTAAATGAAAAAGAATGGGTTTACGCTGATTGAACTGTTGGTGGTTATTGCGATTTTGGCCATCCTTATTGCGCTGGGTTCAAAAGGGCTTCGTTCGGCGCGTATAAATGCGAAAAAAGCGCAAGCCATGATAGAGATGAAATCCATTGAAACTGCAATCAAAGCTTATATGAATAAATACGGTAGGTTGCCGGCTGCCGATGTTTTACAGGGGCAGGCGGAGCCGAAGTTTGATGAGGATTTCAGCAAGAATATCATAGCGATCCTGACGGCGGAGGATTTAGTGCTGAATCAGGCTGAAATCATTTTCTTGGAGCCGCAGGGCAATACGTTGGATGGAACCTTTCTAGATCCGTGGGGTCAGCAATATGTGATTGCTCTGGATACGGATTATAACAAGCAGGTTGTTATTGAAGGAGAAGTGGTTCGGCGAAAAGTGGCCCTCCGTTCAATCGGTCTGTATACGTTGGGCAACGAAGCAAACACCAATGCGCTGATCAATAGCTGGCAATAAGCCTCGTTGTCAAAACCATTGAGCGTATTCGTGCTGTAGGGCTCTAATTTTTCGTGTTGAACGGCGAGAGCTTTAACCAAGAGTATTTCAATGCTGTATAGTAAATTCTTTTTGACGGGTATTGTGTGGGTCTCTTTAATTGGGTACGCCTTTTGCTGAAGCGAAGAAGAAGCGCTTCCTGCAGTGGTGTTTGTCGAAGTGGAAGGTACGGTCGATATTTCCCAGTCTGAATACGATCATCCCTTTGAAGAATATTTTGGGAGGGGCTCTGGTTTCATTATTTCCAAGGATGGCTATATTCTAACGAATAATCATGTAGTCAATGATGCTGATCGCATTACGGTGACGTTAGACGTTAGACGATGGACGTGAGTTTCAGGCAAAGCTGGTTGGGGCCGATCCCAAATCCGAAGTCGCACTCATCAAAATTGAAGACGGTGATGAATTGCCAGGGGTACCATTGGGCGACTCAGATGTGCTTGATGTCGGCGAAGCGGTTTGATTGCCGGACAGGTCATTATCGATGTGAACCGCACGCCAGTGAAAAACGTTTCGGAATTCAATAAGGCTATGGCAGATGTGGAAGGCGATAAAATTCTTTTCTTCATCACCAATGGCCGAGGTTCCTGCTTCATTGTGGTTACTATCGATTAATTTTGATCCACGTGGATGCAAAAGAACCCTCATAGATTAAAGCTATGAGGGTTTTTTATGTTCGGAAAAACTGACGGAAGAATTAAGTCGGTCATGGCCTTCGCGTATCTGTGCAACTAAAGATGTGCGAAGGCCAAACCATGCAGCTATTCGTGGCGTTCTATTTCTCTGGGGAGAGGTTTCGTATCCTTCAACTCCACGAGGGGAGCAATTCAATCGAATAGAACTGTTCTGTTAGCAATGCCCACGATTCATGGTCGTCTTATGACCTAGACTATAAAGGGAAAAGAAAAAAATGGTCGGGGCGGAGAGATTCGAACTCCCGACCTACTGGTCCCAAACCAGCCGCGCTACCAGACTGCGCTACGCCCCGTTTTCCAAAACTTGAAACGACCAACGATTTGGGAATCGCTGTGTATCGGAAAGCGCGAAAACATGCGGTATTCAGAAACGAAAGGCAACCCCTTTTTTCAATCAACTTAAAATGCCTTCCCGTGGTATTCAAACACCCGCTTCGCTTAAAGCTCAACGGGTACGAAGAATATAGCTTAGAAGAGGGCCTTGGTATCTTAGTGGGTATTTTTATTCGATCAAACGGAGAGCAGTTCCTGGACATCGTTCCAGCTGAGGGAGGTGCCGAGGTCGCCATCCTTTTCGAGCGTGGCATCGATGATGCTCTTTTTCTTCTGCTGCATCTGCAGGACTTTCTCTTCGACAGTGCCTTTGGTGATAAGTTTTACGCTGTAGACGGTATTTTTCTGCCCGATACGGTGGGCGCGGTCAGTTGCCTGGTCTTCAACGGCCGGATTCCACCAGGGGTCAAAATGAATCACCATATCCGCACCGGTCAGGTTGAGCCCGCTGCCGCCGGCTTTCAGGCTGATGAGGAAGAGCGGGATGGAACGATCGGAGTTAAACGTTTTGACCCGTTCCTGCCGATTCTTGGTTGAGCCGTCCAGATAGCAATATTTCAGTTCGCGCTCTTCGAGCTCCTCGCGAATAATCGAGAGCATGGACGTAAACTGGCTAAAGACCAAGATACGGTGCCCAGCATCGAGCGCTTCATCGACCAGCTCAAAAAATAAGCCCATTTTGGCCGAAGGATATTCACTTTTTAGGTTGGGCAATTTTAGCAGGTCGAGGTGACAGCAGGTCTGGCGAAGTTGCAGCAGCACTTTGAGTACTTCCATTCGGTTTTTATTAAAGCCTTGTTCTCCGCCAAGATCCTGAATCTTGCGCTTGGCACCTTCCAACAGCTGTTTATAGACCTTGGCCTGATCGCCACTGAGCGAACACTGAGCCACACGCTGAATCTTTTCGGGTAGATCTTTGGCCACATCCCGTTTGAGACGGCGCAGCAGGAAGGGGTGCAGTTTTCGCCGCAAACGAATCTGTGCCAGCTCGGCATCAGGCCCTCCATTTTGAATGGGCAGTTCATAGTTTTCGCGGAAGGCTTTATGATTGCCGAGATAACCCGGCATGAGGAAATCCATAATAGACCAAAGATCAGTCACGCTGTTTTCAATCGGTGTGCCGGTCAGGACCAACTTATGATGCGCCTGAACCTTTTTGACGGCGGTAGAGTTTTGAGTGGTGCGGTTTTTAATATGCTGTGCCTCGTCGAGCGCGGCCACGGAAAAGGTGTGCTGTAAATATTCATCCAAATCGCGCCGGATAAGAGCATAGGAGGTGATAACCAGATCGCTGTCTGCCACCTTATCCCAGTTTTCATGTCGGTCGCTTCCGTGCATGCGCAGCACACGCAGGTCGGGCGTAAATTTTTCAGCTTCTTCCGCCCAGTTATCCACGAGACTGGTAGGACAGATAATCAGGGCAGGGGCATCCTGCGCATCCGCATTGTTCCGCTGAAGCTGAAGCCACGTCAGGGTTTGCAGAGTTTTCCCCAATCCCATTTCGTCGGCCAAAATTCCGCAGAAGCCACTGCGTTCCAAAAAGCTTAGCCAGTAAACGCCGTCTTTCTGATAATCACGAAGTGTGTTTTCAAGTTTATCACCCAGTGGAATGGGCTCCACTTTGGCATTGCGGTTCTGGGCTTCGGCCTTCGACATCCATTCCGGTGCGGTTTCAATATCCACTCCATCGAGCGACAGTAGCGAGGACTGCACGTAGGCCGCGTGAATGTCGTTCATCTTAAAGCTGCCCGGTTTTTCTCCGGCACCAACCGCGCAGTCACTAAAGACATCACGAGCGGTTTCAATGGCATCAATATCCAGCAGAATGGTGCGACCTTTCTTTTCGATAAAGGCTTCGCCCATGTTGATGGCGCGCTGAATATCAACATCGTCCAGGCTTTGTCCACCCGCGGTTTCATAATCGTAGCCCACTTCAAAAAATCCGGATCCGGCAGAGTTGTTAATGTGCACGACGGGTACGGTGGAATCGGCCTGATCCATAAAGGCCGCGATCATGCCTTCGAGATCAATACGCCAGCCGAGACGCTGCAGCTTTGGCATCGCACCCCCGAGAAAGTTAAGCACTTCACGATTGCCGCGAACCTGCATCAGCATATCACCGCGTTTCCCGCGGAAGCCGGCATCGGTCACGCGCTCAATGGCTTCCTGCTCAGCTTCCGGGTTGCGTACCTGAAAATTCAGATAATCATCATCTGCCGGGATGGAAAAATGGCCTAGCGCTTCATCGCGCCCGGCGACCAGTTGAGCAATGCCGTATTCTGCATAGAGTGTCGCGGACAGCGTGGACTGCGTGCCCTCAACCGCTAAGCGGAAGCGAGGTTTGGCGGGGCTGAGCGACAGCATATCTGGTGTGACGTTGGTTTCGACTTCGACCAGCTTGGAAAGCATCGGGAGTTCATTTTTCATGAACGATGGAATGGCATCACGTGGAATGCGGATTGCCGTATCGTAAATTTTACGTAGAGGCCCTGGTAGGACTTTTTCGAGCTTCGTAAAAATTCCGTCCTGCAGTATCCAGCCATTGCCACCGCTGACCACACCGTCGAATGAATCGCCATCACCGGTTTGCAACGTCAGCACAACTTCGCCGGAATCTTCGTCCAGCTCCATACGAACAGAGGTTGTCGTGATTCTTTCATCAACCATGAGATAGCCGTCGAGTCCGCCTTCGTAGAGAGGTTTCCCTCCGCAGAGTTCAAGAATATTGATGAAGTCGGAGAGTGTGGCCGTAAACTTGCCTTTGGCTGGACCCTCGCAGATATCCTCAATGACAAAGAGCAGGTTGTCATCGACCGAATCCAGAGCAAGCGGAAGATTTTTAGGCACTTCGTTCAGAGGAAGCACCTTGCCGTCCAGTTCGGCAGCACAACGCATGGAGACTTCCTTATTGCTCAGCTGCTCTCGCCAGCTTTGCTTAAGGATTAGGCGCAGGGTGGCGGGGGTTCCGTTGGGGTCGCGGGTATGATAGGCGGAATCATCAAATGTGGCCAACCGATCAGCACGACGCTTTTCTTCGGCCATTTTATCTACGCGGTGCGGATCACTATAAAGTCGGACCGCTTCCAGTCCCAGCGCCACCAGGTGAGGGCAGATTTTTCCTTCTTCTTTATTTTCACGGCAGGGACAGTGGTTTTCAACAAAGCCATCTTTGAGTACTTCGAACTTACTGCGCATGCCGCGGATGCCGATCGATAGCTGGCCGGTTACGAATGGCGGATCAAACTCCACTTTTTCCACTTTGCCTTTTTCGAAGAGGGTGGAGCCTTTCAGGAAAGTCTGGTGACCGGCCCAATCCTTTAAAATTTTGTGTGTAAACGGTACGTGCATGGTTTTGGGGAGGCATCAGGGGATAGGCAATAGGCATGAGGGGAATTGCCGGTCTGCGCCGTTTGGATTACTGGTTCGTTAGTTTCACTATTGCCTATTGCCTATTGCCTATTGCCTATTGCCTAATGCCTTTTGCCTCGTGCCTCTGGTGGAAACATAGTTTCTACCAGAGGCGTTATGCGAATGAAAGAAATCGTCAGTAGGAGCTTTCCGGTGTAAAAAGTCAGGATGATTTGGAGATTGCTGACATTTCGCTCAAGGGGACTGAAAACGGTGCTGACGCTGTTGGTGATCTATCACGTTTTTGCGGTGATATATTTTCATATTCCCTGGTCCGTTCGCAAGAGTCTGTATGTAAAATCGCCATCCATTGACCGAATGATTATGCGGACAGGCTTCCGGGTGATGCAGGGATGGGATGAGCTGGCGCTATTAGGAAGAGATGCTGCTGTGCCCATCGAAGACTCACATCGAGGGGACTTGGCCTACGCCGGTTATCCATCGCAAGGGTTTAAAATAGTTGGGCGGGTGAATGTGCTCGAAAATCGGGGCTACGTTTCTGGGTATAGCGAATCGATGAAAAATCCGCTGTGGGTTTCGTACCGTCTATTTGATGTGCCGAAGCTGGAATCTGGGAAACGGTCCGGTTTTCGGATCGATCAGCGCACCCGTGCCAAAGTGAACCAAAAAGATTATACCCATTCGGGGTTCGACCGTGGGCATATGGCGCCCAATTTTGGAATTGCCTCGCGCTATGGAGCCGAAGGGCAGAAGGAAACCTTTTTGATGTCTAATATTATTCCGCAGAACCCATCGGTTAATCGGGGGCTTTGGAAAGAAATCGAAATGCGGGTGGCCAAGCGATACGGCTGCTATTTTTCGGAAGTTTGGGTGATAACTGGGCCGGTTTTTCAAGAGCCGGTTCGGAAAATGGAATCCGGCATCCCTATTCCGTCACACTACTATAAAATCATTGTTGATGAGCATCAGGGTGATTTGCGCACGTTGGCCTTCCTGATTGAGGCAGACTGCCCGCCGTGGACCCGCTTTAAAAAACGGCTGGTGAGCATTGACGACATTGAGCATCGAACCGGACTGGACTTTTTCCCGGACCTGAACGAAGAAGTACAAGCACAGCTTGAATCCGAAGCTGCCACCCGTCTTTGGCCATGGATCGGCCCATCTCTGAATTATCACCTTAAAAATCGAACGTATTGACCATTTTTCAGGTCTCTAATTCGTATTTAGTATAATTAAGCGGGCTCAAATACCCCCGGGCCGTCGTTCTTTGGTTGAGGTTATTCATGAAATATATAGTTATGATACTTGGTTTAGGTTGGATCGTGTCGGTTAGTGCACAAGAGATCACGAACAGTTGCTGCGAAAACCTTCCTTCGCGGTTCGGCATCGTAAAACCGGCTGCACCCGAGGGCATGATCTGGATTCCTTCCGGTGAATTTACCATGGGTGGAGCCGATCATTTTGCTCGCCCGGATGAGGCGCCGCTTCATCGCGTGAAGTTGGACGGCTATTGGATCAGCCGGACGCCCGTCACCAATGCGGAATTCAAGGAATTCGTCGATGCGACTGGTTATATTACCACGGCCGAAAAAACCCCGTTGCTTGAAGATATTATGAAAGGAGCGCCTCCCGGAACACAGCCTCCTCCCGAATCCATGCTGGTTCCCGCCTCCATGGTTTTTACGCCGCCCAGATATCCGGTGGGACTTCAAAACCCACTTGTCTGGTGGCAATGGAAAGAGGGCGCTCGCTGGAATGCTCCGCTGGGTCCGGGCAGTTCGATCAAAAAGATTATGGATCACCCCGTCGTGCAGGTTTCCTGGTTCGATGCGAAGGCCTATGCCAAATGGAAAAACAGGTCGCTGCCCACCGAAGCCCAGTGGGAATATGCCGCCCGCGGGGGGCATGAACAACGCCCGTTCATCTGGGGCGATGAAGGTGTTGCGGACGGGGCTGCAAAAATCAATATATGGGAAGGCCGTTTCCCCAATCAGAATACGAAAAAAGACCGCTACTATCATTCTTCGCCGGTAACGGCCTTTGCTCCGAATGACTATGGTTTATACGATATGGCTGGAAATGTCTGGGAATGGGTCAACGACTGGTATCATGTCGATGCCTATAAAATGAATGCCCGACAAAAGGTTTCCGTCAATCCATACGGTCCCTCGGGAGGGTACGATCCCGCTGAGCCGAATGTGCCCAAAAGAGTTACCCGAGGGGGTTCCTTTCTCTGTAACGATGCCTATTGCTCGGGCTATCGCCCCGCCGCCCGAATGAAAACCAGCCCCGATACCAGCCTGAATCACACCGGTTTTCGGGTGGTTTGGAACCCGCCGAAGCCAAATGAGTAGCCGGTGGTTGTCGTTATGCATTTTTTTCGATCCCAATCTTTATTCCTATACATAGGAATGTGTAGAATCATCCCCATAACGTGAATCAACTAACCAGGGGAAAGATTATGAAATTTAAAGTTGATGAAGAAACCTGCATTGCATGCGGTGCATGCGAAGAAGCCTGCCCGGAAGTATTCGAAGTAGACGATGTTTCCACCGTCAAAGTGGACGATGTCTCTGCGGATCTCGAAGCAGCAGCGCTCGAAGCCGAAGAAGGTTGTCCGGTAGACGCCATCTCGCACAGTTAGCCAAACTGGGTTGGCTGATGAAGCTCAAAGAGCTGTTGCTTTCAAGCAACAGCTCTTTTTTATTCCGCCTCTTCCGCAGAATCGGTGGGTAGTATGCTGCCCTTTTATGCCCCTAACCCCTGAAAACAGGAGATTTTCCTTTAAAATAGACCCTTTCTTTCCTG
>JADGFE010000258.1 GCA_016744085.1 Kiritimatiellales bacterium
ATGGGTATCGAGACGAAGAATACCTGCACCTCAAAATCTACGATCTGCCCAATATCTCAACGAGAAGAGAGTTCTAAAAACGCACTTCCGTGAAGAACCTAAAAATGTAGTCGCCTTATTCATGCACCTTAGTTTTTTCAGGCGAATCCAGGAACTTCGAGGTTCTGGCCATTTTCTTGAATATTTTGATGAGGCAAAGGAGCGCTTCTCAGGGAACATGCTGCATCACTTGGAGCACTATGTTCGACGGTCAACAGCTTCTGGAATGCCTACAAAAGAACAAGTTAAAATCATGTGGGAGCATGGGATACTCCAAGACGCTGATAAAAAAGGCGGTTTTAAGTGCCCGGAAGGAAAACAGGAAAAAGCTTATAAATCACAGTGCTAAATCAGTTCCATGATAGAAGGTGCAGAGTGGGGATGGTTTGTTGGCGTAATAATTTTCCCTGCACTTCTTACCATTTGGAATATTCGAAACTTCAGGAAAGGTGCGCTTAATCCCGATTTTAGGACCACTGACTTAAGTGGAATCTGCGTCCTTAAAATGATACAAAAGGACGCATGGAAATGGGAAGAAAACGAAGAGCATTCACGGACAAGTTCAAGGCCAAGGTGGCCATTGAAGCGATCAAGGGCATAAAGACTCTCAACGAGTTGGCATCGGCATATCAGGTTCATCCGAACCAGATCTCGGATTGGAAGAAACAGCTTCTATCGAATGTCCCAGAGCTTTTTGCTTCGGGAAAAAAGAGGCAGGTTAAAACTGCGGAAGAGCTTACGGCTCCACTTTACGAAGAGATCGGGCGACTGAAGATGGACGTGAAGTGGCTCGAAAAAAAGCTATGAACCTGCCGCTTTCGACTCGTCGGAGTTGGGTGGAGCCCAACCCCGATTATTCGGTTCGGCGACAGTGTCGGCTGGCAGGCGTTACCCGATCAGGCATCTATTGTGAATCCGCCCCGGAAACGGCGGAGAACCTCCTTCTGATGCGTTTGATTGATGAACAGTATATGCGGCATCCGAAGTTCGGTTATCCCCGTATGACGGACTGGCTGAGGGATGAGGACCATGACGTGAACCATAAGCGAGTGGCTCGCCTGACCCTTTTCAAGGTCGTTACGTCCGGCTGGGATACCAGAATGATTACATACCATGTGCTGAGGATTATACGCCCGATCTAAAATATAAGGAGCCCATCTATGCCTAATCGAAACCGGCGATGATGGATTTATCCGATTTATCGACTGGAGCCATGAAAAATCAGCAAGCGGTCACTACCTAAAAAACCGCTATCGAGGGATTCGGATTGAAATCCCGTTCGACCGCTACTACATGGACGAAGCCAAAGCCCCCCGAGCCGAGGTCCTGGCACCGCAATACAAATTGTTGGGTTAATGTACGAATCCTTGGAGGAAAAGCCGTAATCGAAGATGTCTTTGCCGAAGGTTAACCGTTAAAGGAACTGGCAGCCGAAAAAGAGTAAAATTGACCTTGCCAAGAACAGGGGGTTTATCTATCTTCTGCTCTTCTTTTTAACGGCTGTGTAGCTCAGTTGGCAGAGCAGCGGAATCATAATCCGCTTGTCGGTGGTTCAAGTCCACTCACAGCCACCATCTTCACCAAGGCGCTATCATATACGATATGCGCCTTTTTTATTAGGAAAATGGCTCGTTCCCGTCCTCAGCAATGCTCGTAACTGGTTCAATTCGCTCGTTCCCGTACTAACTGCTACAAGAAGAGTTAACACCACAACTCAACTCCGTTCCGATCTTTACTTCCTATGCCGGATCATTGAACTGGAAGTTGACCGGAATACATTTGCTGCCAAGACCGAAGAGTTCGGCTAGGTTCCCACAATTTGAGTGACTGATCGGATGATATGGTGTCGCCGCTCGCTTCCGTACTTTCGTTGACCTTCGGCATCGAGAAAAACATTCAGGGCGTCGGGAAAGAAATCTAGTGGAAGCGGAAGCTTCGCGTTTGGGTTATGAAACACCCAAAGACCATGCGACCATAACTCGTTGACCTGTCCGATTTCAGTCGTTGATCGAAACGATCTACCCTTTTGAGTTTCTAGATCGATCATCGCTCCTTCACGCCCGATGAAGATGTCGGGATTTCCAAATCCTGCGATTTTACCCATGCGGTTAAATTTGGGAAGCGTCGCCTCGTTTGAGGCTAACACTGCAGAAATATTCTCCGCTTCAGGCTGTTGGAAAAATCCTGCGGGAATACCCCAAGAACGTATTGACCTGAAAAGTCACTGTCCGTATCCAATTCTCGAGGAATTATTGGTTCACAATGATAATGGAGAGCTAGAGGCTTATTTTCTACTGGAGTTTCATTTGAATAAACCGAATCGTCCCGCATTGAAATCACCGCAACGTAAGCATCCCGTTTAGGTAGTGCATTAAAGATTTGCATGACATTTTTCACAAGAGAGCCTTCAGCAGCACTCGCAAGAGCATCAGCTTTTACCATGAGGCAATCGTCCCTCATAAATTCATTCAGAGAATCCTCAATCAGTACACTATCAAAGTTTTCGAAAGGAACTGCTTCGGCGTACTTTCCTGGCTCATAAAGCCCGATCAATCGGTATTTCCAAAAGTCTGTAGCATTAATTTCCTCAACATTTTCCTCGTGGCATAACAATTTAGCCTCTTCCGCAGAATCGGTGGGTAGTATGCTGCCCTTTTATGCCCCTAACCCCTGAAAACAGGAGATTTTCCTTTAAAATAGACCCTTTCTTT
>JADGFE010000075.1 GCA_016744085.1 Kiritimatiellales bacterium
GTGTATGTTTCATTTGCCTTAACGCCATTGTTTATGTTTGTAATTTGCAAACTGGTTGTCAGATGCATTGAGGGAAGCCGTTTCATGCTTGCATGCCAGCACATAGTTTTAAGACGTTGGGAATTTGTTTTTCATTACGCAAGGAAGCACCCCCATACAAAAAAGTTCTATTCCAATCCTGCCGATCTCTTGTTGATGGCTATCGTATTAAAAGCGGATGGCTATATCGACGAGTCCACCTTGCTTCTTGAGAAAGCTACATCACTTCATCCTGAATTCGAGGGCATTTACGCCAGCTCACCTGATTTAAACCAAGGGGATATTCAGCAAATGGTCAACGTGTGGAAAGGCTGAGCATGATTAATGCGGTTAGTTGGGAATTCGACTTCATCAGAGCAGAATGCCGGTGCGCTCGCAGATCTGATTGATTTCTTTGCCGGTGTAAATGGCTCCGTTATCGGTGTAGAGGGTTTCGGGGATGCCTCGCTTGTATAGCGCGCTACGAATCACCTTGATCAATGCGGGCGTGTTTTCGGCAACGAAGAACTCACCGTGCGGAACCACCCGGCTCGCATCGTCGATGAAGGCGATGAGTTTCGCCTGCACCTTGGTTTTCCCGTTGGCTACATACGGGCCGAACATCGTATCGATCTGCCACATTTCGTTGCTGTGGGCTTTCGAGAAAGCCAGCCGCTTTTTATTGGTCGTCTGTGCTGGAGGCGTAAGCAGGTCGTAGGTGCGCACCAGCCGGAAAAAACTCGTCTGCGAGCACTCGCCCATCGAGAGCACACCGTGTTCGATACAGCGACGGTAGACCGGCATCTTGTTGTAGGACTGGTTGTGGAAGTCCGGCAGCACGGCCTCGATGGCTTCGCGTACGAGTTTAGGATCCACTTTGTGATGCTTTCCCTTATCCTTGCGCAGACGGTTGCGAAGGGCCTCGGTTCCACCCTGTTTGTGGAGCGATACCCACGTCTGGATGGTGCGCCAGGTGAAGACATGCGGAACCCCCTCCTCATCGTGGAAGGTCATCTCGCTGACCCTCTTGATGCGGCCGACGGCGGTACTTCCGGCGACGGAATCGACCGCTCCGACCACGCGGAGCTTTAAGTAGATGCTAATACGCTTCATTCAGACCTCCTTGGTTGTTTTGAATGAAGGCGAACCCTATTCGAAGCCGTTCGGGAAGCGGGATAGGCGAGTCGTGTTGACGGAGGTTTTTCTTTTGTGGCGTACGATTGGAACTCGGTTCAGATCGTTGCAAAAAAGCCCGTTTGATGATCCAGCGGGAACGTCCGGAGCGGGTCTGCATCGCCGTATAATCCCCTTAGATGAAGCAGGGGCTGCATCAGTGGATCTTGCCCAGCTCCGAGAGGCGGTGCGCGTCCGCAAAGCCGAGGACGTAGAACCGCCATAACGGCTCGGAAGCGATTAAGCAGCCGGTAGGCCGCCTCTAGCGAACGGCAAATTCCCGATCCCTCTCAGGCCGCCTTCACGGAGCGTCCGGCGGGGATCCCGCGCAGAAAGGCCCACGCCTGCTTCGTTCCAAAGCAATAATGCAACAGCCGGTCGCCCGGCCTCAGGCTCCATGTTTTTCCGCAGCCGCCTCTCTTCGGGCGGCAACGAATGCGCCGAGCCCGAATGGTGTCGTTATCCTGAGAATCATCCCTAAGGCCACGAATGAAGCCATGCCTGCCAAAAGCCCCACTTGCTCCGCAAATCGGACACCGCATCGACGGCAATCGCTTCAGAAAAGCATCAATCTCATTCCAGTCCTCGAAGAAAATTCTCATCCGCCCATCCTACGGAAGCGGGGCTGAATCTGTCTGAACTATTCTTAAGGAATGGGCGGCACTTGCCAGGCGGGACATAGTACCAAGTTAAGGCGGTATGCGGCACCGTCTGAAATTGATCGAGAAACATCACGTTCTACGACCAAAGCGCGGGAAATAACACCGCATGAATTTGCCTGAACAAACGTACAGCCCTCCTCCCAGATAGGAGCATTGACTGCCCAGCGGCAAACTATCATCCGTAAAAACTCACAATTTTCAACACGACAGTTGTAACCATCTACACTCACAAGCCCCGCTGGCATAGGTGTTCCCTGTTCCATAAAACACTAGAGATAGAATGCTGAGTACCTGATGTCTTAAAGTTACAATCCAACATGTACTCTGGTTGGTTATATGGCTTCGGCTCAGCAACCAGCGGAAATAATCCCGAGACGATAGCAACATCTTCCGCATACGCATTTACAAAGGCAGTTGGTATCAACAGGATTTTCAGACCAACTTACGCATAACCGGATCGACATCCGAAAGGTATTTTCGGCGTTGCGGCATTCCTGTTTAAAAGTATTCATACACGGAGCCTTTCCTTCATTAACTCTCTACGGGCTACATCTAATTTACCGATCTGAACTGATACCATGCAACTTTAATACAAAATCATATAGTACTGATATTGTCATATTTTAAATTGAATTGCCCGTTAAACTCACTAAGATTGGCGATCGATTTTAATAAAAAACTGAGTAGGAAATAAAATGAGTACACGAATTGAAGATCAGGCTCCGTTGCGCGAAGACGTACGTATGCTGGGAAGTTTGCTGGGCAAAACCTTAAAGAATCAACACGGCGAACATATTTATGATTTGGTCGAACAGATCCGTTCCTTTTCAAAAGCCTCTCGGGCAACTCATAATCCGGAAGCATCTAAAAATCTAAGGAACTTGATTCAGTCGCTTAATGACGAGGAAACTCTGGTTCTCGCCCGTTCGTTCGGGCATTTCCTGAATTTGGCCAATATTGCAGAAAACTATCATTCAGTCCGTACGCACAAAAATCATGCTGCGGATGCGCTGTCGGATCAGGTCACTGCCTTGGAAGAACTGTTGCCTTCCTTACTAGCAAAAAATATCGATCCGGAAACAATCTACAACACCTTCAGTAATATGGAAATTGAGCTCGTCTTAACTGCTCACCCAACGGAAGTAAAACGAAGAACCCTGATTCAGAAAAACGGCCGGGTTTCCGATCTGCTCGCCAAGCGAGATCGTTACGATCAAACGCCGTTCGAAAAATCTGAAACCCAGCGAAATCTTCAAACCCTGATTTCCAGCATCTGGCAAACCGATGAAATCCGGCGCGTCCGCCCGACTCCGGTTGAAGAAGCTAAATGGGGATTTGCCATTATTGAAGAAGTCCTCTGGCACGCTATACCGCGTTATATGAATTCGATGGACCGGCTGGTTGAAAAAAACCTCGGCAAAGCACTCCCGCTGGATTGCAGTCCAATAAAGCTGTGTTCATGGATGGGCGGCGACCGTGATGGAAACCCTAACGTCACCGCAAAAGTAACAAAAGAAGTCTGTATTTTGTCCCGCTGGATGGCGGCAGATCTCTACCTCCGGGAAATCAACAAAATGGCCCAACGCTTCTCGATGGAATCCTGTTCGGATGAACTTCGGGAACTGGTTGGAGATGTGCGGGAACCCTACCGGATTTTCCTTCGGCAGATGCGAATAAAGATGACCCATACCCGGGATTGGTGCGAAGCCCAGCTGAATGGAACTGAAGGCCCCTCCTCCAATGAGATTTATCTCAACGTAAATGAGTTTCTTGAGCCGCTGAAGGTCTGCTATCGATCTCTAATGGAAACCAAAGGCGAACTATTTGCCAACCATAGTCTACTGGACCTTATTCGGCGCGTTAACTGCTTCGGCCTATCGCTGGTTAAACTGGATATCCGGCAGGAAGCACCGCGCCACGCCGACGTGATTAATGCTATAACGGAACATGTTGGCCTAGGTTCCTATAAGGACTGGGGCGAAGAGCAACGACTGGAGTTTTTGATTCAGGAATGTCAAAGTCGTCGTCCTTTATTACCTGCTGACATTCCCCTATCGCCCGATCAGCAAGAATTGATCGATACCATGAAAGTACTTGCACAACTCCCGCCCGATGGATTGGGAGCTTATGTCATTTCTATGGCCAGCTGTGCGTCGGATGTTCTCGCCGTTCGTCTGCTCCAGAAGGAAGCTGGAATTAAATCGCCACTGCGGGTGGTTCCTCTATTCGAAACGCTGCAGGATCTTGAAAACAGCGGCGCTGTGATCGATTCCCTATTTTCAATTCCTTGGTATAAGAATGACATTCAGGGGGATCAGGAAGTGATGATCGGATATTCCGATTCAGGAAAAGATGCCGGAAAACTTGCCGCCAGCTGGGGTCAATACAAGGCTCAGGAAGCCGTTGTTGCCGTAGCAAAAAAACACGGTATTCGTTTAAACCTATTTCATGGTCGCGGTGGATCAGCCGGTCGGGGCGGCGGCCCCGTTGAGCACGCCCTGCTCGCCCAGCCTCCCGGCACCGTCGATGGTCGCATGCGCGTCACTGAACAGGGCGAAGTCATCCAACAGAAATATTCCATCCCGGAATTGGCTGTTTTCAATCTGATGCAATATACGACTGCCGTTGCGGAAGCCACACTGGTACCTCCGCCGGTTCCAAAGGAATCGTGGCGCGAATTGATGGAAGAAATGTCTACGATTTCGTGCAATGAATATCGCGGTGTTGTGCGAGGCCATGAAAAATTTGTAGATTATTTCCGGCAGGTCACTCCGGAGCAAGAACTCGGTCGCCTCTACATCGGAAGCCGTCCGGCCAAACGAAAATCCGGAGGAGGCATTGAAAGTTTACGCGCCATCCCATGGGTATTTGCATGGACGCAAATTCGTTTAATGCTACCGGCCTGGCTCGGTACCGGATCCGCCTTAAAGCGGGTTATCGAAGAAGGTAAAGAGCCCCAATTGCAGGAAATGATTGAGCAATGGCCCTTCTTTTATTTCTTTATGGATATGCTTGATATGGTGCTGGCCAAGGCCGATGTAGACGTGGCGGAATATTATGATGACTGTCTCGCAAGCGATGATGTTAAACCGCTGGGAGCCGAGCTTCGTGAAAAATTGTTGCAAACCCAAGCCTGCGCAGAACACATCGTCAAAGATCTTCCCGTCAAGGAAGAGCGTCATGTGTTGCGTGCTTCCGTGTTTGTTCGGAATCCCTATGCAGATCCTCTGAACCTACTTCAGGGTGAAGTCTTGCGCCGCATTAAGAGTGGAAAGAGCGAGGATGTCAGCGTGCTGGAGGATGCCTTAATGGTGACCATTGCCGGTATTTCAGCTGCCATGAAGAACACAGGTTGACCTCATCCGACGGCTCTTCTATATTCTTCTTCAGATGAAATACCGCTCAAAATATATTATTGAATACGCTGCCCTCCGAGGATTTCAGGTTCTCGTAAATATCCTTCCGTATCGTGTTGCTCTATCCATCGGCGCGGGCGTCTCGTGGATTGCATTCAATATCGTTCGCTGGCGCGTAGATAATGCAAAAAAGAGAATCCGTGAAGTACTCGGTAATAACCTTCCAGCTTCTGAAGTCCGGCGCATTGCCAGCCTTTCCTTGCGGTATATGTTCTTTAATGCGGTCGATGTGCTGCGAACACCTCATTGGACCAAAAAAGAATTCACCAAACGTAGCAACTTTCAGCAAGCGGCTGACGCCCTGATCAAACAGGTAGCCGATGGACGAGGAGCCATCAGTACACTTCCACATATGGGAAGCTGGGAGCTCGGCGGCGTGGCAGCCACAACTTTTGAAGCACCCATGTTCATTATCTACGGAGAGCAACGGAACCCGCTTTTCAACAAGCTGATGACCAAACTACGAACCGGCACGGGAACAGAAGGTATTTCCCGGGAAGATAAGTCCCTGCTTAAAAAAGTGGTTCGGAATTTGAGGAGCGGAAAAATTCTGGCGATGACGAACGATCTTCGTTCCAAAACCGAAGGACTGCCCATTCAATTTCTAGGCAAAGAAGCCAATCTGGTTGCCGGAATGGCTCTTTTTGCCCGACAGGCCAAGGTTCCGATTGTTCCCATGGTGGCGTACCGCGAAGGCTGGGCACAGCATCGATGCATTGTATTTGATCCGATTGAGCCCGATATCACATTAGGTAAGCGGGAAGACTGGATTCGCATGACCCAACTCACGATGTCGATCTACGAAGCCGAAATCCGAAAACGCCCGGAACAATATTTCTGGTACAACAAGCGCTGGGTACTCGATCCGTTTATTTCGGAAGCTGCCGCGCCATTAGCTGATCCAGCAACGCCGCAGGAACAAAGCGCCCCATAAAGCCGCCAATATGCGCCGGTAGCGTGATAACGTATCGCCGACGTGGTTTCATTGATTCAAGAGCATGGGCAATACGCTTTGCCACGTCTTCCGGTGGACGGTTAACCAAATCGGGTTTCTTAAATTGTTTTTTACGACGGGCGGCTTCTTTGCGGTATGAATCCGCATAGCGCACATTATCTGAAATCACATCTTCTTCCATGGCTACAGCCGCATTTCTTCTGAAGGCAGAAATAATCGGCCCCGGCTCAATCAGACTTAAGCCAATACCGGTACCAGTCAACTCTATGCGTTGTGCATCCGATAAGGCTTCCAGCGCATATTTTGATGCGCAGTAGGCACCGACCATTGGCGCGGTGATCAATCCATAGATGGAACTGACATTGACAATGCGTCCCCACCCTTGTTTGCGAAAGATCGGTATGAGGCCATTGGTTAATTCCTGCTGACCAAACACATTGACTTCAAATTGTTTTCGAAGGGCATCACGGCCCATATCTTCTACCGCACCCGGCATAGCCATTCCGGCATTATTGACAATACCGCCGAGCCCTTCCGGCACCCGCTTCAGACATTCCTGAATTGTTTGTTGAACCGATTCGCTATCACCTAGATCCAATTGTATGGGATCAAAACTGGACGCACGTAAAACATCAAGGTCGTGTTCTTTTCGAGCGGTAGGAATCACAGTCCAACCACGGTCCCGAAGATAAAAAGCAGTCGCTTCCCCGATTCCAGAAGAGCAACCGGTTATTAGAACGGTCTTTTTTTTAAGTTCAGTAACTTTCATCCGAGAAAGTAATCCTATCCGAAGAAGGCGGTGCCCAATGCATTTACAGCCTGCTTGCGCTGCGTTTCTTTGACCCCAAACATGATGCTAATTTCGGATGCCCCCTGATTGATCATTTCAATATTCACACCGGCATCAGCCAGTGCCTGAGTGGCTTTAGAGGCCACACCAACCGTGTAGTGCATGCCTTCGCCCACAACCATAAGGAGAGCAAGTCCGTGCTCCACTTCAATTCTATCGGGCGACAATTCATCATTCAGTCGCTTGATCACCAAGGTTTCTTTTTCAGCACCGAGTTCTTTCGACTGAAGAATAATGGAAAGGTTATCAATTCCAGATGGCGTATGTTCAAAAGAGATGCCCTCATCTTCTAGAATCTGCATTACACGGCGACCGAAACCGACTTCCCGGTTCATCATATATTTGTCGATATAGATGGCACAGAATCCATCTGCACTGGAAATGCCGACCACAACCCGCTCTTCGTTACTACGTGTCGGGACAATCATGGTTCCTGGTGCTTCAGGACGGTTGGTATTTTTAATACAGATCGGAATCTGGGCATGTACGGCCGGAATAATAGCCTCATCGTGGAAAACGCCGAAACCGGCATAGGCAAGCTCACGCATTTCGCGATAGGTCATCAGATCGATGGCCGGGGCACTTTTGACGATGCGCGGATCCATGGCATAGACGGAATCCACATCAGTAAAGTTTTCATAGACCTCGGCCTTAATGGCCGCCGCGAGAATGGCGCCCGTAATATCGGAACCGCCGCGCGGGAATGTGGCTACTTCACCGGACTTCGTCCATCCGAAGAACCCGGGAAAAATAATAATTTTAGATTCATTCTTCAGCGTAGCCAGTTTGTCGAATGATTCAGGCAACACTTCGGCATTACCGAATTCATCACTCAGCAGCATGCCGGCTTCGCCGGGATTGACATACTTGGCCGGATGTCCGACTTTCGTAAAGGCTTCCGCAATGACCTTGGCATTGTTGTCCTCGCCCGATGCCTTCATGGTATCCAGAAACTGCAAATCGTTAGAACTACGTTTTTCAATGCGTCCGCGAAGATCGGCTTCAATCGCTGAGATTACATCGGCAGGAAGGTCTAGATCCTTCTGAATTTCCGCATAGCGCGAAACGACTTCCTGAAGGGCAGCTTCATGGTCATTGCCTGCCAGCACGGTGTCCGCGAGCGCAATCAACAGGTCGGTTACTTTTGTATCATCACCATGACGTTTGCCTGGAGCCGAAACAACCACCAAACGGCGGTCGGCATCGGCGGTAACAACCCCGATTATTTTTGAAATTTGTTCTGCGTTAGCGACGGATGAACCGCCAAACTTTACTACTTTCATACTAAAACCCTTCTACTCAAAATCTTCTAGGCGCATGCGGATCGGATCACTGCAGGAAACATCCAGAGCCGCAATTTCTTCCATCGCACCAACAAACTCGGACTCTTTAGCTTTCTGCGTCAGGATGACAACCGGCGCACAACCGTTTTCGTGAAGTTCTTTCTGAACGACTGATGCAATGCTGATATTGTGTTTGCCGAAGATCGCCATAACCTGTGCCATCGCACCGGACTTATCTTCAAGGCAAAGACGTACATAGCAGCGCTTTTCGATGCTGCCGGCATCGCAATAGTTCAGTGAATCTTTTTGAAGCATCATGGTTACACTTACGGGCGTACCCACACCGTGCAGTTTATCTGCTGCCGCTTCCATAATATCGCCGATCACGGCACTGCCTGTAGGGAGGCGTCCTGCGCCACGGCCGTAGTACATGGTGTCGTCAACAATATCGCCTTTCACAAAAACCGCATTAAACGAATCACTAACGGAAGCAATCATGTGTTCCTTCGGTACCAGCGCGGGTTCAACGGATAGCTCAACTTCGCCGTTGTCATCTTTAATGATGGCTAGCAGTTTAATGCGATAGCCCAGCTCGTCGGCATTTTCAATTTCCGCTGCCGCAAGACCACGAATTCCTTTGGTTGGACACGCATCCATTGGAACGGGAGCGCCATAGGCCATGGATGCAAGAACAACGGCTTTATGGGCCGTGTCGATTCCATCGATGTCCAGATCAGGTGGCGTTTCGGCATAACCGAGCGCCTGAGCATCGACAAGGATTTCATCAAAAGGAAGCCCTTCGCGTTCCATGCGGGTCAGCATGTAGTTGCAGGTACCATTCAGTATGCCGTAAATGCTTTCAATCTGGTTGCCGATTAGGCCCGCGCGTTGTGAGCGCAGGATTGGAATACCTCCGCCTACAGATGCTTCGTAGTAGATGCCGGTATTGTTTTCTTGAGCGACCTTATAAATTTCTTCGCCGTGATCAGCGAGCAACGCCTTATTCGCGGTAATAACCGGTTTCCCCTGTTTCAGGGCTTCCAATGTAAAGGTACGGGCAATCGAGGTTCCGCCAACGAGCTCAACGATCAAATCGATGGAAGTATCGGTGATTACAGACATCGCATCGGTCGTCAGAACGTCCTTTCCAATTGTAATGCCGCGGTCGGTTGTAATATCCAGATCAGCGATCCTAGCCACCACCGGTGTGATACCGGTTCGGTCGGCCATCAGCTGCCCGTTTTTCTGTATCCCTTCCACCACGCCGGCACCTACCGTGCCGAATCCGAGAATCCCGATTCTAATTTCTTTCATACGTCCTTTCCTGTTGCTTAAAAATGAAGCGCCACATTAGACTTTTGACTTATCGACTCAAGCCAAAACCCCGCCTTTCGGGAGACCTAATGACTGAAAAACATGAGCAAACAAAAGGGTTTTCAGAGAACCTCTGAAAACCCATTCAGTCTAAATATCTAGCTTGCGGTCCCTATTACTCACATGCGGTTGTCATGAATAAACGTATTCTGCGCGTCAGCATGAACCTTTGGCAAAGCACCCTTGAAATTTCCCCGAGTAGTATGCCGACGGCCATAATAGATAAGTAGACTCCCTAGCCCAATCAGCGGCATAGTTGACGGTTCCGGCACCAAAGCCACATTATTAATCCCAACAGCCCCGACAAACTCATCCCCAATCACACTGAACTTAGAAAATGCCGACATAATGCGAATGGCTTTAATATCACTACATGTTTCTTCATAGGTATCTGCACCTATCTGACCCATTAAATTACCAACCTTTCCCATATCTGTATTCGCCAACGGGAGAAAGACTTGGGTCCACTCAGATTGAACTGGTATTAAAACAGGAGTTTGGGTCAGAAACCACGTACCGCCTGATTGTTGTGAATTTCCTCGGTTACCCAATAAGATGCGCAAATAAACAACGTCCGAGCTACTATTATTTCGGATATCAAGTTTGATGCCGCTGACTCCTGTACCAATATAGTCCCCGGTCCAATCAGAACTTTGATTAAACTTTTCGAACTCCCTTTTTTTCTTTTTCTCGTAAGCCGCCACAGCTTTATCGCTCAGTAGATTTAAGTCCCAGAAGTGATGACGAAAACCCAGCAAGTTTTCGAAATCACATTTTGTCGGATTGGCTTTTGGTCCGTTGTTCATATGTGTCTTGCCAACTTTCATCGTGCGGCATCCCGCCTCAAGCATCATTTCGGAAATGGAATTTTCGACACTCGGCATACCATACCGCCCTGCCCATAATAGTAAGCACCCCAGCGTTGGGTCCGACCTGAGCTTGTTAAATTGGCTTTCCATTTGCGGCAAAGACTATCGTTGTAATCGCACTGAATCCGATCAGTGTGTGTTTCACAACGCACATCCTTTACACTCAGTCATCCGTCACATCTGTTTATTTTTCGGAGTCAGGTAGATTATAGTCAGGATTAAGCTCGGTCGGAACCGGCGCACGGATTTCCTCGCGCCACTCTTTTAAAACCTGGTGCATTTCAGCCGTTTTACGGGAATGAATTGCGGCAAGATTATTCCACTCGCTGGGATCTCCACTCAGATCATAAAGTTCGAGCCGACCATCTTCGAAGTATTCATGCAATTTCCAATGGCCCATTCTAATGGCTGACCCTGGGCGGGTACGGAACAGAACATCGTGCGCACCATCTTTAGCTCCTGCATATTTCTGAAGATAAATTGGAAAATGCCAAAACAAGGGTCGATCCGGAAATTCGCCTTCATCCCGAAGGATCGGCATTAAACTTTCCCCATCCAACACCTTTCCTTCTGGAAGCTCCAATTCTGCGGCTTCCAGAAAAGTCGGATACAAATCGATCCCAATCGCCGGAATTGCACAGGCGGATTGTTCCGTAATAACAGCCGGCCAGCGAACTACCAACGGCACTCGGATCCCTCCATCAAAATAAGACCCTTTACCAGAGCGGTATGGCGATTGAGTTGAAATCTTTTTAATTCCGCCGTTATCCGAGGTAAAGACCACCATCGTATTATCCTTGATCCCAAGCTGGTCCACCGCATCAAGGATTTTACCAATGCTCTGATCCATCTTTTCAATCATTGTGGCATAATCGACATTGATATCCTTTCGGCCGTGATATCTTTTCATCAACTCAGGAACAGGCTCCAGCTTGGTGTGTACTGAATAATAAGACAGGTGAATAAAGAACGGGCTTCCCTGATGTATACGCATGAATTTAATCGCCTGATCAGCAAAAATATCTGCCCGATGTGTACCCGTAGGATATCCATCACTGAACGGTTGCATTGGGCCGCTGGTGAATGGAGAAAAATAACCGCCTCCGCTCGGGATACCAGATGTATCTCCACCAATATTTACATCGAACCCAAACTGCGTTGGATCTTCACTTAAATGCCATTTACCAAGATGAATCGTCTTATAGCCGCCCTCCTGCAATGCCTGGGAGATCGTCACATTTTCTGGCTTTAAACATTCCGTGTTTTCAATCGGAATCAATTTTCGGTCTTTGGATTTTCCTCGATCAGAATTCCCCACCGTGTAGACGCCATGCCTCGGGCTATACTGTCCGCTAAAAACACAGGCGCGACTTGGAGCACAGTTGGCAGCAGGAGCATACGCTTCGGTAAAATGTATCCCATCCAATGCTAACCGGATGATATTTGGGGTGTGATACCGCGTTGAGGTATAGCCCACATCCATGATTCCCAAATCATCGGCATTGATATAAATAATATTGGGGCGGCTCGCAAAAACGCTTCCGCAACATGCCGCAATTAAAATTAGGATAAATGGATACATATCTTTTTTAGTCATCGTATCAGCCTTCTCTAGAGGTGCCTTAGTTAAATACCTTATTGCTCAGCTTATTCATTATCTACTAACGGAGAATGTATCTGATCGGATATAAATCAGCAACGATTGATGAATCCCATGCAAGTGACCTTAAAAGCCATTGCTCTCTTTATCAATTAATCACGCGTACTGCCCCACCACGGGATTTTGCCAGTCGGCCTCAAATTCTTATCCAGAAAATCGGAATGCTGTTTCTCCAGTTTTGCATCCGATTTTGAAGCTCAGAAACTTTTTCAGGATGTGCAGAATCCATATCGCTCTGTTCTCCGATATCCTCCTTCAGATTATAGAGTTCACGGCGCCCGTCTTCGTGGTACTAGATAAGCTTCCAATCCTTAAAGCGAATAATCGACGATGGTTCACCTCCTTGGTTTCCACAGTGCGGGTAGTGCCAGAACAGATCGCGATTGGGAATGGTTTCCCCCTGAGCACCGGCACCAGGCTGACCCCATCGACATGCTGCTTCGGCTTCGCCGGTAGGCCGGCCAGTTCCAGCATCGTGGGATAAAAGTCCATGCCGATAGCCGGCACCTGACTGAAAGAACCCACTTCGGTCATTCTTGGAACATGGATAATATAGAGCTCGCGAATACTGCCTTCCCATTGACGTCCCTTACCGCCGCGAAATGGCAGCAAGCTGGCAGAGTAGGCATCGCCGGAGAAAACCCCGCCATTGTCCCCTGTAAATATAACAACTGTATTTTTATCGAGCCCGGTTTTCTTGAGCCTGGCCATCACAATGCCCACTGCGGTATCAAGCGATTCAACCATACCCGCATAAATCGGATTATCCTGTACCTGACGCACTCCCAGCCGTCGATCAAACTTAAAGCAAGTAACATTATCAGTTAGCCCCTTTACTTCCGTTTTTTCACGGTACATTTAGTACAAAGTGCTTCCGTAGTCTGAATCGGGCCGTGCACCGCGCAGAAAGAAAGGTAGGCTAAAAATGATTTCTCTTTGATAACTATTCAGCAGGTTGATAAATAGCTTCTGACTCGGCAGAAGATTTTTGCTCCATCCATGGAGCGGAAGCATCCTGAGATCTTTTGCTGCACCTTGGTCATTCGAATATCTCGCTCGTCTTGGTTGTTTGTAAATGGGACTTCTTCCGAACTCATGAAGCGTAAGGTCTTATTTTCAGCCTCTTCCGCAGAATCGGTGGGTAGTATGCTGCCCTTTTATGCCCCTAACCCCTGAAAACAGGAGATTTTCCTTTAAAATAGACCCTTTCTTT
>JADGFE010000076.1 GCA_016744085.1 Kiritimatiellales bacterium
AATGCCTCACTATATCTTATTGATGTACTCTCTTTCACTTCGGTTCTTCTCCTTTCCAAAGTGACAACCTATGTCAGGATCGGACATAATCCCCTACAGCAAATCATTGGCTTCTTTTTCTTCGGATTGTTCGAACCGGGGACAGGTATCCGTTGCCTGAACTTCCTTTTTGTGGAGTGAACAAAACTGCGTAAATGGATTGATGATGTAGTTAGCGCAGTAGCGACACAATTTCTGAGCCTCTGTTTCGTCAAAAATATTAACATTTTCAGAGCGGTCTGCTTCAGTAAAAATTATAGGATCTCCCTTTTTTTCTTTAAAAGGCACGTCTGCTTCAGCTGTATATTCGAATCCGCAGCTTGAACACGAAAGCCGTTCTCCTGACTTTTCAAACCCGTCATAGATGGCTTCTCGCTTGAGCAGGGTGTCGGCCCCGCAATTCCGGCAAATGATTTCTACTGCACTCATGCGAAAATATGTATATTTTACTGACTAAATGAACAAGTCGCAAACGAGGTATTCATGCGTAAAATCTCAGATTGGGGTAACTATCCGGTAATCGAAGCCGATGTGTCGGGCTTTGATACAACCGAACAACTCCGCAGCAAACTTGAACAACCCGGCGAAGTGATCGCATTCGGAAATGGACGATCATACGGTGACGCCTCTCTCCAGGATAGAATGCTGCTGACGCGGCGGTTTAACAAATTTCTATCGTTCGATGAGTCAACCGGAGAGCTTTGTTGTCAGGCTGGAGTTTTGTTATCAGAAATTCTGGAGGTCTTTATGTCGCGCGGATGGTTTCTGCCGGTCACTCCGGGGACAAAATTCGTGACCATTGGCGGAGCCATTGCAGCAGACATACACGGAAAAAATCATCATCTAAATGGTTCGTTCGGTAGTCATATACGATCCATGGACATCATGCGTAATGACGGGAGTGTGATTCATTGTTCTCCAACCGAAAATTCAGAGTTTTATAAAATCACGATTGGCGGCATGGGATTAACCGGAATTATTCTTAATGCGACCTTTCGGCTTAAGAAAATAGGATCCGCCTATATACGCGAAGAAACCGTCCGGGCAGCTAATCTTGATGAAATCATGGATTCGTTCGAAGCCTCTGATGACTGGACCTACTCCGTTGCATGGATTGACTGCCTCGCTAAAGGGGATTCCATGGGTCGAAGTATTATGATGCGGGGCGAACATGCCGCACCCGGAGAACTTGTGGATCCTTCGCACCGAAAGGCGCCTTTAGCATTAAAGCGGGGGGGCGAATTTGATGTTCCTTTTCGTTTCCCCAACTTTGCACTGAATAAGTTAACCATACAGGCCTTTAACTTTACCTATTACAATAAATGTAGGTCGGGCACACATCAAAACCTGGTGAGCTACAACAGCTTTTTCTATCCGTTGGATGCCGTTGCAAACTGGAATCGCATTTATGGTAAGCGCGGCTTTACGCAATATCAGTTTGTAATTCCAAAATCAGCGGGAAGGGAAGGCATGCGCAAGATATTGAAACGTATTACAGACAGTGGTCTGGGTTCATTTCTTGCCGTTCTTAAATTATTCGGCGAACAAAACAGTTTTATGTCCTTTCCCATGGCGGGGTATACCCTCGCGCTTGATTTTCCAATCTCCTTTAAAGCGATGGAGCTGTTTAAAGAATTGGATGCCATGGTTGCCGATTACGGGGGGCGGCTTTATCTGGCCAAGGATTCCCGTATGGATGCTGCCATGTTTGAGCGAACCTATCCGAATGCGGATGAATTTCGACAGGCCATCGCTATGTTGAATGAAGGCACGACTAAATTTACATCTCTACAGTCACAACGTATCGGAATCACCTCATGAAAAATATTTTAATACTCGGCGCCACATCAGATATGGCTCAGGCCATTGCAAAGAAATATGCGGCGGAAGGCTGGAGCCTCACGCTGGCGGCATTGGAAAAGGAATTGCTCGAACCCATTGCCAGTGATCTGGCGGTACGGTCGGGCGTGGAAATCCATACCTTGGAATTCGACGCAACCGATTTTTCCAATCATCGGAAACTGTATGAAACGCTGAGCACGAAACCGGATATCGTGATTGCGGCATTTGGTTATATGAGCGATCAGGATCAGGTGCGTACCGATCTTGAAGATATTCGAAGGACGATTGATATCAACTTTACAGGAATGGCTTCCGTGTTAAGTGTGGTGGCGGAGGATTTTGAAAAACGCGGTAGCGGGGCCATCGCCGCCATTAGTTCTGTTGCTGGCGATCGCGGTCGGCAGAGCAACTATATTTATGGAAGTGCCAAAGCTGGCCTTTCCACCTTCCTTGCCGGGCTGCGAAACCGTTTGGCAAAAAAGGGCGTGCATGTGATGACGGTTAAGCCCGGTTTTGCCCGCACCAAAATGACGGAAAATATGGAATTACCGGAAGCGCTTACGGCTTCGCCGGAACAAATTGCGGAAGCTATTTTCCAAGGATTGAAAAAAAAGCGTAATGTAGTTTATACCCTTTGGATGTGGCAATTTATCATGCTCATCATTAAGCATATCCCGGAAGCAATCTTCAAAAAGATGAAGATGTGAGACCTTGATGAATGATGAGTGAGTACGTGATGTATGAATATCACGACTCACGATCTACGGTTCACTCACCTTGCTTCAGTAGACCATCGAAATACTCGATGGTTTTAACCAGACCGTCTCGTAATGCCACGGTTGGTTCCCATCCCAACTTTTCTTTGGCTTGGGTTATATCCGGTTTGCGTTGTTTGGGATCGTCCGCAGGAAGATCTTCGAAAATAAGTTTTGAACTTGATCCGGTTAACTCAATTACATTCTCAGCCAGTTCGATCATGGTAAATTCGCCAGGGTTTCCAATGTTGATTGGACCGGTAACATCATCGTCCGTTGCCATCAAACGCATCCATCCTTCAATTAGGTCAGATACGTAACAGAACGAGCGGGTCTGCAAGCCATCACCGTAAATCGTGATATCTTCACCGCGTAATGCCTGCATAATAAAGTTAGAAACAACCCGGCCATCCTGAGGGTGCATACGAGGTCCGTAGGTGTTGAATATACGGACCACTTTGATGCGCGTGTCATGCTGACGGTGGTAATCAAAGAACAGAGTTTCCGCGCAACGCTTACCTTCGTCGTAGCATGAACGTATGCCGATAGGATTTACGTTACCCCAATAAGATTCCGGCTGCGGGTGAATGGAAGGATCTCCGTATACTTCTGAAGTCGATGCCTGAAAAACTTTGGCTTTAATTCGCTTCGCCAGACCCAGCACATTGATGGCGCCATGTACGCTGGTTTTAGTAGTTTGTACGGGATCAAACTGGTAGTGCACAGGAGATGCAGGGCAGGCGAGGTTGTAAATTTCGTCAACTTCCACATAAAAGGGGAAGGTCACATCATGGCGCATCAATTCAAAGTAAGGGTTATCCATCAGATGAGAAATATTGGCCTTCCGTCCGGTAAAAAAGTTGTCCATACAGATAACATCGCATCCTTCTTCGATCAGACGCTCACAAAGAAAGGAACCCAGAAATCCGGCCCCGCCAGTAACCAATACACGTTTTTTAAGCAAATCTTTCATATTATTCCCTTTTTCATGAGTTATGAGACAACCTGAGACAATGTCTCATTTGTTGTCATAAAAATAAATTCCAATCATTCAAAATATGCGCAATTCTACAGTCCTGTTCAACGAGGAATAATACATGTCGCAATCAATAGAAAAGCAAGTGGTAAGCCAAGGTGAGTGGCTCAGTCGCTTGCCCATACTGGATAAAAAATTATACGCCATGTATTCGTCTGTAGTGGATTGTATTGTAACCGACCCAACAATTATGGCTATTCCGGTAGATGACCATATGGTTCATCGTGGAGACGGTGTCTTTGAGTCTTTTAAATGCGTGAATGGCTGTCTTTATAATATGGAAGATCATATGACTCGTCTTGAAAGTTCATGCATGAAACTGGGAATTGAATTGCCGGTCAGTTTGAAAGAGTTAGCCAGTATTATTATTCAAACTGTTTTGGTAGGAGGACAGCGCAATGCACTGATCCGGTTGCTGGTATCCCGGGGGCAGGGTACAATGGGCATTAACCCTTACGCTTGTTTCAAGCCGGAGTTTTATATTGTAGTCTATGATCAACCTCAGGCAAATATTGATCAACTTCCTGAAGGCGTCAGTGTTGCTATGAGCAAGATACCCATAAAATCGGGAATCTTTGCCCAGGTTAAAACCTGCAACTATCTTCCTAATGTACTTATGAAAAAAGAAGCTGTGGATATGGGAGTAGATTTTACTATTTCATTGGATGAAAATCGGTTTATCGGCGAAGGTGCTACAGAAAATATTGGTATTGTTACTAGAGGAAAAGAATTATTTATGCCACCTCCTGAGCGGGTTCTTGCCGGTACAACAGCAAAGCGTGCCATGACGTTTGCTAAAGAATTGGTTACAGAACGCGCATTGACCAATGCAGAATTCAGGCCGATTAACCTCGGTGCAGTGCGCTCTGCGGCTGAAGTTCATATTTACGGAACAACACCAAACATTACACCAGTTACCATATTTGAAGGTAACCCTGTAGGGAATGGGAAATCGGGGCCGATTGCGCAAAGATTATTTGAAATGCTCAAGAAGGAAATGATTCCTGAGAGTTCACGTCTTACTCCTGTTTTCGATTAAGATTAATTGCTGGTTTATTATGGGAATAGAAATCGAACGTAAATTTTTAGTAAAAAAGGAAACATGGGAAAATAATGCCGATGCTGGTTTGTCCTGCAGGCAGGGATATCTGCATGCGGATTCTGAAAAAACGATTAGAGTCCGCATCATGGGGGAAAAAGCCTATTTGACCGTGAAAGGAAAAAGCTCCGGTATATCCCGCGCTGAATATGAGTATGAAATACCCGTTTCAGATGCCTCAGCCCTAATGGATTTATGTAGTTCCATTATCCAAAAAACACGATTTTTTATTTCGCATAAAGGCATGACTTGGGAGCTGGATGTTTTCGAAGGTCTCAATCGCGGCCTTGTCATGGCGGAGATTGAACTGGAATCGGAGGATCAATTGCTTGAACTGCCTGACTGGACTGGAACAGAAGTATCCGATGATTCCCGTTATTATAATGCTTGTTTGGCGCGTAATCCTTTTTCGACTTGGTCATAAAAAAAACGCGCCTTTCGATGAACGGCGCGTTTGAACAATACAGACTTAGATGCTGAATTATAGAATATCGTCAGCCATATCCACCGGAGTCTGCTCCAGGTGCCAAATATCATCACAATAATCCTGGATAGAACGGTCGGACGAGAACCAGCCCATACGAGCAACATTCAAGATAGCCATCTCAGCCCATTTGGATGGTTTGCTATAAAGCACATCCATCTTTTCATTCGTCTTAATGTAGTCTTCATAGTCCGCAAGGTAGAAGTAGAAGTCGCCATGTTCCGTTACTTCATTATAGACGTCTTTAAAGAGATCCGGTTGCGAAGGATCAAAGATGTTGTCACGTATCGCGGCAAGCACCTGTTGCAGGTCTTCTGATTTGTCCACTATAGACCAGGGATTATAACCTTTGGTTCTCAACTCGGCGAGATCGTCAGTCCGGTTTCCGAAGATGAAGATATTTTCATCACCCACGTGCTGAGCAATCTCAACATTCGCTCCGTCGAGCGTGCCAATGGTTAGTGCGCCATTCAGTGAAAGTTTCATATTACCCGTGCCTGAAGCCTCAAGACCTGCAGTAGAAATCTGCTCGGAAACATCTGCAGCCGGAATAATTTTTTCGGCGAGTGAAACATTGTAATCCGGCAGGAAGACAACCTTAAGTCTGCCGGCTACATCAACATCATTGTTAATCGTTTCCGCCATCGAGTTAATCAGCTTAATAACCGATTTCGCAATCAAGTAAGCCGGCGCGGCCTTCGCAGCAAAAATAAAGGTGCGAGGCTGAACTTTCGCCTTCGGGTTCTCTTTTATTTTGTTGTACAGGTGAATGATATGCATCGCCTTCAGTAACTGACGTTTGTACATATGCAGACGCTTAATCTGTACGTCGAAGATAGAATCAGGGCTCACATGATACCCCGTCAGTTCTTTGATGGTTTTGCAAAGCTCAACTTTATTATCGCGCTTGATCTCCATGAACCTTTTCTGATTTTTTTTGCTTTTGGCAGTTTCTTCAAATGCCTTGATGAGAGAGAGGTCTTTCTTCCAATCCTCTCCAATGTTTTCAGAAACAAGATCCGTCAGCGCCGGGTTTGCCTTAAGTAACCAGCGACGATGTGTTATGCCGTTTGTTACATTGGTAAACTTTCCAGGATACACTTGATCAAACTCAGGCATCGTCTCCGTACGCAGCAGATCTGAATGCAAAGCAGAAACACCATTAACCTTGTTACTGCCCACTACACAAAGATTGGCCATGCGAACCTGCTGATGCGACCCTTCCTCAATAATAGAAACCTTACGCATCAACTCGGCGTCTCCTGGGCAGGAAATTTGTACCTGCTGAAGAAAGCGGTGGTTGATTTCGTAGATGAGTTGCATATGACGCGGCAATACACGTTGCAAGAGATCAACGGTCCATTTTTCCAATGCTTCCGCAAGCAACGTGTGGTTTGTATAACAGAAGGTATCAACCGTGATTTCCCAGGCCTTATCCCATGGAATACGTTCTTCATCATGTAAGACGCGCATCAGTTCGACAATGGCAAGAGTCGGATGTGTATCGTTGAGCTGAACCACATTTTTTTCAGCAAACTTATCAAAGGTAGAATGACTTTTCTTATAGCGACGAATGATGTCGCGAACAGAGCATGAAGCAAGGAAGTATTCTTGAATCAAACGAAGCTCTTTACCGGCATAGGTATAGTCTGAAGGATAGAGAACCTTGGAAACATTTTCAGCCCAGTTCTTTTCTTCAACCGCGCGAACATAATCACCTTGGTTGAAAACATCTAAACGAAAACCTTCTGCAGGTTGTGATTTCCATAGGCGAAGCATGTTAACCGTATTAACATGATAACCAATAATTGGCACATCATACGGAACGGCTTCGAAAACCTGATAGCCCTCCCAGACATCTTCAGCACCTTTCCCCGGTCTGAAATTTTTCTTCACGTGGCCGTAGACACAAACGGGCAGCGCGTACTCCGGACGAATCAGCTCCCATGGGTATCCTCTGGCCAACCATTCGTCAGGGCGTTCTCTCTGCCAGCCATTGTCAAACTCCTGACGAAAAATACCGTGCTCATAACGAATGCCATATCCATATGCAGGAAGTTCTTTGGTTGCAAGTGAATCAAGGTAACAAGCGGCCAAACGACCAAGTCCGCCATTTCCAAGTCCGGCTTCAACGTCGAGGTCCAGAAGGTCTTTAACGGTGATATCGAGTGGCTTCAGCGCTTCAGATGCAATTTTTTCAATGCCCAGTGCGTACACATTATTTTCAAGCATTTTTCCGATGAGAAATTCCATTGAAAGGTAATTAACCCGGCGAACATCCTGATCGAGATACTGGCGTTGTGTAGCAATAAATCCATCCACGGCCATATCTCGAACGGCGTGGGAGAAGCACATCATTTTGTCAAATCGTGTGGCAGACCGCAGGTCTTTCCCCCGGCTGTATTTAAGGTGAAACAGTGCGCGGTTTGTTAACGACTCTGCAGTTATTTTGTCCTTAAAATGTGTCATTTTTTAAATTTCCCTTTAGTTATCCCTTTAAAAATAGCCTCTGTAGATAGCCTAGAGAGGTAGGGGATGCAAGCCCTCATGCGGTTAAAAAAGAACCTGTTTCTCTGCTTCGAGAAATAATTTTTTCAGGCTATACCACATGAAAACCGCCCAGCGCATTATTGGCTCCTGTCACACGAGACAGGGGATGAAAAGTGGAACCGAATTTGTTCCACAGACATTAACAACCGCTCTGAAGGCTTTTGATTTATCAATGAATTCGGCGACCTCACCATAAGTCATTTTTTCAGCGGTCGGAATGGAAGAAATTACATTCCCCATACAGACCGCTGAAATGATGCTCCTCCCTGCTTCCCAGAGAAGGGACACGTATTCTGTTTCCTTTAAATACGGAATCCAAGTAGATCGAAAACTCGTTAGCGTCTGATTCCTGTATAGAAAAATTATTAGTTGGTGATGCACCCTACCGAGATGAAATACAGGCAACAATTTTCTCATCCATTAGCTTCACAACAATGGTGCCCCATGTTGTACATACATCAACGTGTCGAAGATGTTTAGATATTCGTATTATTGTGAGATGGCAGGGATAACGAGCGTCTGGCCTACCTTCAGGTCACGAGGACCTCCCATTGTATCTTTATTTGCGTCTAGAATGATATCCCATCGCGCCGAGTCATTATAAAACTTGTTAGCAATTTTAGTAAGCGTATCACCGGAAACCACATGATAGATCTGATGTTTAGCTGTTGTACTGTTCCGAGGAGCGTTTTGCGTTGCTGTTTTTGGTATGGTTTGCGTTGCCGTTTTCTGTGTGACTGCCGGCACCGTTTTTACGTTTGTGGTGGTTCTTCCTGCTTTAGAAGGCGAGAGCTGTTGTTTAAGAGATGCGTTCTGTTGAAGTAGTTGATTTCTTTCCTGCACTACTCTTTTTACTTCGGGCGAATTGTTAATCAGTGTGTTAGCCAATGCTTGCGCCACTTTAAGCTTTTGTTCTTCTATGAATTTCGTTTTTTCCGCATCGGGACGAAGCTCTACATAGCGGTCGTAATGATAGATAGCGTGTATGTAGTTAATCTTATGCTGCTGGTAAATTAGGGCCAGATCCAAGTGGGGGCGCGCCATCCGGGGTTCCTGCTCCAGAGCCTGTTTGAAGGCATCAATAGCTGCATTCCAGTTCGCTTCCGCCATATAAGCTTGTCCGGATTTAACCAGAGGATCTCGCTCTTCGCGTTCTTCCATGGATTGAGAATCTTTTCCACAACCGGTTAAGGCCAGTATTGCTACAAATAAAGGTATATAAATTGTGCGCATCGGGTTTCCTGTTTTAGGGGTTAAGCACGGAAGTATACCGAGTGGCTGCTTTGAATCCCGAACTAAATTTTTCAATTATTTCACCCTGATTCCCTCGTGTAAGAATCAGGGCTTCGACACCGGGCTGCCGTTCCACCCATTCAAGACCTTTAAGATGGCCCATAACAAACAAAGCGGTAGCCATTCCATCAGCATCCATGCAACTTTCAGTAACCACGGTTACGCTGGCCATGTCCGATCGAATGGCCCGCCCGGTGCGAGGGTCAAGTATGTGCGAATAGATTTCACCATCACTTTTAATATAGTTTCTGTAATCACCAGATGTGGCAACTGCACTGTTTGTAATATTTATAATTCCCTGATAACGCTCATCCATCGGATTAGTTGTAGGATACTGAATGCCTATTTTCCAAGGCACTTCGGCAGGGCTGAGTCCTTTTACGACGACTTCTCCTCCAATTTCGACAAACCAGTTTGCATAGCCATTTTCATTCATGATTCGAGCGAGCGCATCAACTCCATAGCCCTTTGCTATAGCCCCCAGTGCAAGCGATGATTCGGGCTCTGTTTTTCTAAGTTGAGAACCAGAATCAATAATGACCTTTTCCCATCCAACCAGCTCCCGAATAACAGCAATCTCTTCATCTGAAGGTACGACCTCTTCTTCACTTTCACTGCCGAATCCCCAAAGATTAAGTAAAGGTTGCAACGTGGGATCAAAAGCTCCTCCGGTCGAGCTGCTCAACTTAAGCGCTCGCTGGACCACAGCAACAAAGGCATCGGAGCAGGGGATGGCTTCCGTGCTCACAGTATGATTAAAACGTGAGATTTCACTTTCAGAATCCCATGTCGACATCTGACGGTTTATTTCTGAAAGTTCCTTTTCGATAGTTTGATGCAGCTTCTTAAGATCTGACTGCTTTACCTTGCCGGTAATTTTAACACTATAGCCCGTGCCCATTGTCCCTCCCCAATGAGCCGGGTTTTCAATCGTTCCTGATCGTAGTATACCGCCGATGCCTAATACAGCGATGAGTATCAGACCTGCGATCATTTGAATGATTTTTTTACGAGGCATTTAGGCCTTGGCTACCGCTTCTATTTCAACCAATGCTCCCATAGGAAGGCCAGCAACCTGAATTGTGGAACGGGCAGGGGCATTTTCTTCGCCAAAGTATTCGCCATAAATTCCATTCAATATAGGAAAGTCAGCCATATCTGCGAGAAAAACGGTTGTCTTGATAACATCGTCGAGCGTACTTCCTCCGGCCTCGACCACAGCCTTAAGGTTTTTAAGCACCTGGATCGACTGCTCCCTAATCCCTCCGGGTACAAACGTTCCGGTTGCCGGATCAACTGGGATCTGTCCGGATGTATAAAGTAGAGGACCACTTTTTACCGCCTGATTATAGGGGCCGATCGGGGCTGGGGCATTCTCTGTATTAATGATGTGTTTCATGGTGCTCCTTCGTTATTATAATTCATTATCGCTGTTTACAGATTGCAAAAGCATACCTAGACACGACTGTGTCGTTTTTTCAAGTTCTTCGGAGTTAAGGATTCCAATATAGTAATGAAAGAGAAGCTGATCCTTTTTGCAGTTAGTGCGTAATGACCACAGTGCAGACTGGAACGTGGCTTCCAGCAAACCCGCTCGATAGACCTCCGAATTATTCGAATCCAGTTCGCCTGCTTTTATTTTATCGAGTGTGCCCCGATGTTTAATCAGCTTCAGTGCAGTTATCAGTTGCCTAATTGGTTTGATAGATCCTGTTGCAAAATACTCAGCCCACAACATATCAAGTTGCTTTCCGGAAACAACATCTCCATACGGGTCCGGAACTCGGCCTGATTCGATTAGTATTTTATAGGACTTCAGGTCGTTAGATATTTCGGGAAGCTGATCCAATTTATCTATCAAAAACATTAAAAGGATAATGTCCTCTTGTTGCTTCTTCCTGGCCGTATAAAACCTACGAATCAGGGGCGGAATTAAATAATCATTATGATCGAAAATGGTCTTATAAAACCAGATGGCTGACCAGATAGGTTCATTATCGGCATTAAAAAATGATTGCTTGGTTTGGAGAAAAGAAGAAAAGGCGAGTGTCGGATTCGGCTTGGATGCGTAGGTGGTGAATATTTTTTCCATTTCGCTATCGGAAAAAATTTCACCGGAAAATTTCTTTAGTGTAATTAGGATACTTTGAGAATTAGTAGTTCCTGATATGTCATCATATCCAGTAAGATTGATGGAGTAATCACCAAATGGATCTTCTTCATAAAAACTGAAATTAAGCACTGCCTGACTTGGAGCTACTGCTGACTCGAGATATTTCCCGTCGAGGCCTACACAATCCGTTAATATTTTATAAACAGAGCCATCTGGCTTCAAAACCTCAAAATCATAAGTAATTTTAGCATGGTCATTCGTATCGACGCCATACCCCTGAAAGAAAGGGATAATTCTAAAATATTCACCTTTTGCTACCGTGTCTATTTGAGACCGTTCAGGAGTGAATTGCGAAGGAACAGCATACCACCAGTCCATGGAAGAATCCTGCCGGGTGATCGTAACGTCAACCTCAAATGGTTCGGCAATTGTGCCGGCAGTCAAAGCAAACAAACTAAGCAGGATGGCTTTCATGATTTTTCCAACTCTTTAATGATCATAAGATCGGCTTTTGAGTAGGGTACGCTTCGAAGGTCAGCAACCTTAAGCCACTGATAGTCCTGACATTCAATAGGGCGGGGGCGTCCTGATTTTATTTTTGCATAATAGGTATGCAGCTCCATTGTAAAGTGGCTGTATGCATGCTTTACCGTAACGATGAAATCTCCAATCTCGGCATTAACGCCTAGCTCCTCTTTCAGTTCACGAGCAATGCATTCCTTAATATTTTCTCCTTGTTCCTGTTTTCCTCCAGGAAATTCCCAGAGCCCACCCAACATATCTTCAGCCCTACGTTGGGCAACGAGTATCTGATTCTTGCTGTTCGTAATAACCGCTGCGCCAACAATAATATGCGGCACCTTTTTTTTAGGCGCCTTAACAGGAAAGTCAGTAGGTCGGTCAGATTTATACCCAAGACATACGGAGCTTAAAGGGCACACCTTGCATTGGGGCGACCGCGGCATGCACACCGTCGCGCCCAACTCCATCATGGCTTCATTAAAATCACCGGCTTGCCCTTTCACCAATAATTCATCCGCCAGCTGTTGCAGTTCGCGTTTTGCAGTAGTCGATCTGCTATCCGTTGAATAAGCAAATAATCGGGTCAGTACCCGGATAACATTGCCGTCCAATACGGCGAGGTCCAAATCAAAGGCTAATGATCCAATAGCTGCTGATGTGTAGCTTCCAATCCCCGGCAGACTTTGAATGTCATCACCCGTTTGCGGAAAGCGTCCGTTCCAGTCCTTGGCAATGATTTGAGCGGCCTTATGCAGATTGCGGGCTCGAGAATAGTAGCCAAGTCCTTCCCACATTTTCAGCACATCTTCCTGCGAGGCTTCAGCAAGGGATTTCAAGGAAGGGAACCTTTTCATGAAACGATGAAAATAGGGGGTTGCCTGATCAACACGCGTTTGCTGCAGCATCAGCTCAGAAATCCAGACTCGGTAGGGCGTCCGGTTGCTTCTCCAGGGCATGCTTCTTTTATTCGATGCAAACCATGGCAAAAGGTCACTTTTTACAGACCGCTTTATTTTTTGTTTTTGATTCATAAATGAAATACCCAAAATTCGATGAACGAATAGGGGGCATTTTCCAAAGTATCGTGGGCGGGTCGAGTGTATTCGATACTATTTTAAAGCGCGTGTTTTATTACTGAACTTTATTCAGCCATGCTTCGCTCACAAACGTCTTTGTGCTGGCCTTTATATCCATCGTTTTGTTGCCGTACTTCATTCAGAATAACAAGCCAGCCTGCGCTTTCTTTGTCGGATTCTTTGATGTCGGCATCTTTACCACCTGAACCGTCACCATGTCGCACGCTGATTCGACCCTCATGCATGCCGGCGGCATGTTCAGCCACATTTTTCAAATAAAGCTGTTGCTTATAGCCTGGTTTTTTCAAGTGTTTTTTCTTCAGCAAAATCTTCAGTAAAGAAAATAATACGGGAAGATTCGTGCAGTGCCTGACTGCTGATAGTTGGCCACACCTGTATCGACCATACGTTTAAGCTCTTCCGTTGCATAGGCTGAAAAACAAATCGAGTTTAATGTCAGAAATGCAATTATTTTTGCCTCTTCCGCAGAATCGGTGGGTAGTATGCTGCCCTTTTATGCCCCTAACCCCTGAAAACAGGAGATTTTCCTTTAAAATAGACCCTTTCT
>JADGFE010000077.1 GCA_016744085.1 Kiritimatiellales bacterium
CCGCTGGCGAATGTTTTCCACGGTCTTCGTCCGACAGGTATATGCTTCGGCGATCCTGCTGTCTGTCCAGTTCGGTCCGCCTGTATCGGCAGCGAGCAGCACCTGTGCCCTGCGCACCTTTTCGGGAGATCCCTTGAGTTTTTTTACCACAGCCTTGAGCAAGCTGCGCTCTTCATCAGTAAGACAAACGACATATCTCTTCTCCATGGTCACCTCCAATTTTTGGAGATCATGAAGTAACGCTCATCAAACTTCAACCATAATATTTAAATATGACAATGCGCTAGTCTGACTTAATGCAATTTTCACATGTTCCGAAAATTACGACGCGGTGATTCCGCTCTTTAAAGTTTTTATTCTCGCAGGCTTTTTCGATCAGTTCAACGAGCTTACCATCGCTAAACTCGATAAAACCTCCACATTTATCGCAAATCATGTGCTCATGATGCGGATGATTATAGGTATGTTCATAATGAGCATGAACGTCCGTATCCCGTATAACCCTGACAAGACCAGACTCTTCCATGAGAGCAAGTGTTCGATATACTGTGCCTCGGCTCACATGATTCTGCCCACTAGATAGTTCTGCAGCCAAATCATCCGCACAAAAATGGTCATGCCTGGAAAAGACTTGTGTTAACACAATCTTCCGAGCCTGAGTAACGCGCGCATCCTTTTTCTTTAAAAAATCGACAAATAGCGGCCATGCCTCTTCGACCGACTGCCTTACTTCCTCAGGTAACTCCTGCTCATCAAAACTCATGCTTGGGCGATTTCCTTTTTTAAATTGAATCTATATATAAATATGTTTATGGATTATTTTTATTGATGTAATCAAGGTTATTGCTGGTATATTGATCTAATTTACGTGATGACAGTTTAACTTATTAAGGAGTGTTAATTATGGCCTATGTTATTTCCAGCGAATGTATTTCCTGTGGTGCATGTGAATCCACATGCCCTGTCGAAGCAATTAGCCAAGGTGACGATCAATTTGTTATCGATGCAAATACATGCACTGATTGCGGAGCCTGCTCGGACTCATGTCCGGTAGATGCTATCTCTGCGGGATAAAAAATCCTCAGCAGCATTAGGATTGAGCGACCAATTGGTCGCTTTTTTTATGGGTGTATAAAGCGGAATAATGCCATCGCGGAAACTATTCCCGTGAGAAATCCCATAAATACTTCAAGACGCGTATGCCCTAGTAATTCTTTCAATTTATTCTCAGATAAATGGTGCTCGTACAATAACTCATCAACGATCTGGTTCAGCAATTTCGCCTGCTCTCCCGCCGCCTTTCTAACACTTTGAGCATCAAACATCACCACAACAGCGAAAGCTGTTCCCAAGGCAAAAATTGAAGAATCAAACCCCTCACAAAGCCCTAAAGAGGTTGCTAGCGCAGAAGCCATTGCGGAATGAGCACTTGGCATTCCTCCTGTACTAACCATGTAGCTAAAATCAAGACGTCTTGATTCAATAAGGCAGTTAATCATTTTAGCTGTCTGAGCAACAAGCCATCCGAATAAAGCGGCCCAAAATGAAGCGTGTAAAGAGTCCATTAAAAAATCCTTGGTTTAAAAATAAGTTAAACATCAATATGGTCAACAGCTACTTTACGCCGGTTTCCCAGCCTGACTAATTAGCTGGTTGGCTTTCGTTATGAAAATTTTCTAACTTCCAGATAGGGTCAGATAATGTTCCCGTCAATTTTATTTCAAATAATTTAAAAATCGGACTCGTTATAACCTGGATCACTTTAGATACAGGGTTTTGATTCAAAATTTGGGCCTGAACCACTGCATTAAACCCTTTGTTTTTAGAGTAACTCCCATTTGCCTTCGCGCTTATTACGTCGCCCTTGAAATAAGCGTCCTCTGAATATATTTTTCCCTCCATCAATTGGAAATTTCCACTCAGGCTTGTAATGGAAAAAATATTAAACCCCGAAATCAACCTTCGAATTAACCTTGAAAACCCTCTGAATAATGGAAGGTCAGCCAGCTGACCATCAACTATCGATACCATACCGGATCCATTAGCACTGGAAAAAAAATCCTTTACTAAATCTGCTTTAAAATCGGCTGACCCGGATAACCTACCCCTGTTTTCTTTTCCGATTTTCGGATTAATACTTTGAAGATATTTATTAAAATCGGAATCTTTCAATTTTAACTTCATTGCGTAGGGCATGCCCTCTTTTTGGGGGTCTAATTGAATAGAAAAATCGGACTCGCCTATTCCCTCATAAAAAACAAATGAAGTATCTGTTACAGAAAGTAAGGGGCCAACTCCCGCGACAGTTGCTAAAAATGAATTCACCTTAGCAATAGGAATTTCAAAAGAGTCCGCTTTAACTTCGGCCGTAAATTCCGTATTCACCATTTTTTTCCAATCTAATACACCTCGCGCAGTGATTGAATGCTCACCACCAGTATTTATTTTATGACCAAACAGATTCAAATTTGGACAAACAGCATCTTCGATAATCGTCGGGGAAAGCGTAGTACGTATATCAAATATAGAATGTGAATTTATAAAATTGATCGATGCAGAACCCTTTAAGAAATCAGCATCATCCATCACAATTAATGGATCCAACCTTAGAACTCCATGTTTGTAGTAAGCACTTATATCGATAGAGGGGAGTTTCCCTTCATGAATCCTCACATTCTTTCCATTTCCATGCACATTGATAAAGAACGTACTCCAGTCGGTATATTGAGCTCCCAGCTCAAGCGTCACATTCGGGGGCTCGCTTTCAAATTTAAAACGGTCAATTACATTGCTTGCAATCGGAACCAGTGCAAGAGGTTCAATAAAGAGGTTTGGATCCATGCATCCCGAAGCTTTTACTCCAAAATTTTCAGAATTCATATCCCAGAAAACTTCACCAGTTGCTGAGCCCCCAATCATACAACTTCCAAGAGCTTCCGCTCGTTCTTCCTGCCCAATAGCCGTGCCTTCAAGTTCGGTTAATTCCATTCGATTATTACTACGAAAAATTCGACCGCTGAGGGAGTCGATGAGAAGTTGGCAATATGACAAATCCCGAACAGTAAAGCTTCCGGATAGACTATTTAGTAAATCAGTTGATTTCGCAGGACCTAATTTAAGGCCTACTTGTGGTAAATTCTCGAACTGCAAGTTTATCTGATCCAGCAAGGTGCTTGCCTTTTTAGGCAATAACGACAGGATTTCTTTGGATGTAATATCATTACGAAATTCAATCTGAACATCCTTAGACTTTAGATCATATGAGCCTACCAACCGAACACGTTGTCCTTCGTGGATCAATTCTGCCTCGTTAATACCTATAGCTGGATAGATATAACTTCCGCTTAGATTGAAATATGAAAACTCGATACTTTTTATGGAAATATTGTCCGCTCTAAAGTCGTAACTAAACCGAGTCTTAGAAAAATCATCTACCTTAACATCAAACTCGATATCAACATCCACTCCTGCCCTAAACTGAATAGATTTTAAGGTTTCTTCCAGTTTAGAAAACTGCACCTTACCCAAATAAGCAGGCAATACTGCGGACTGTTTCTTAGTGGGAGCTAAAGTTTGCGCATCAGATAAAGTTGCTTCACTTATTCCCGATTTATGCACGGTACCTTCGATTTTAATTCGTGCCCCTAACCAGGTAACCGATCCGCGACTTTCAATTCGGTCCGGGAAAAAATTAAGAGAAACCTCTGCCTGCTCCACGTTGCGCGATTGACTTGCGTCAGGAACATCAACACCCCAGACTACAGATGGGCTTAAACAAATACCAAAAGCTTTAATTTCAACCTGCAAACCGTCATCAGAACCAGCCTCTAATGGACTATTTCTGATAATAAGTACTTCCTTTGCATAAAAAATGGGTTCCAGATCATCAGGGAGTTCGCTGTAATAACGGACATCTAAAGCACGCCATCCACGTAAAGTAAGCTCAAGGTGTTCGATATCAATTGAAATTCCAGCAGCTACATTTACACGTTTAACTAGTTCGCGTAAAATCGGTTTAGGCACACCATAAATACGGAGCAATAAAAATGTACCTGCCAAGAAAACGATAAGGAAGCATAGCAAGCGAACAAAAAACCTCACGGCGGCATACATTTTTTTAGTCAACCGCGGTTTAATGCATGATGCTTTCATCTATTCAGTAATTGAACGGACTGGTTCAGGAGATTCAGTCAGGTTTACATTCAATTTGCTTACTAAATCTTTATCCAGATAGAAGATTACATCCCGTCCCTTAACCATGGAATAAAAGCCATCCGGAGTTTCTCGCCCAATAAGCAAAACACGTCCCAGTTCATTCGACCCAGACAAGCTGACCTGCAGTTCCGTTGAAGGATTAACCAATCCGTAGATTTCAAGATCTCGTGGATTATAAGTTATATAATCCGTGGCCATTACTAGCTCGAGTTGATTCAGCAATCGATCAAACAAGCGTTCGTTAACATGGAAATTACTATTCGTCTCTACCAATGAAAATGAGCGATCGTCCTGCCTTTCAACAACCTGGCGGGAAGGAGCATCAGTAAGCAATGTTACTTTATCGACTGCGGCCTTCTCTAGCTTCCAAATCTGGCGATCCTTATATTCGAGTGGATCAATTATGCCGGCAGGTATCAGCGGCAAATTGATTTGGTAATAATTCGGATCATCATCCCTTTTGATTAACAATCCATCTTTACTTCCAGCAGCAGGAAGCACACTTATCTGATTCGTGACTCCCTCTTCCAGCGAACCAAATTCAAATATCCATTCGGGAGCACTTGCTTCGGTAGTTATATTAAATTCAGTGATAACAGCGTTATCCCAAAGCATTAACAAGTCTGCCACGGCCTGTTCATTCGCATCCCAAACAACCGGCGATATAAGGGTCCACTTATTAGCTTCACTTCTAGAAAGCGACAAATCTTCTTCTCCCCGACTCACAGTAATCGAGGAAACTTTACTCATTGGAACAGAAAGTACATTTGCATCTCTAAATCGATCAGCCGGCACATTAAGTAACGTCAAAACATCAGCAGGCAATGTAAAAACAGATGTATCATCTGCCCTGCGTGCATATACATAGCCCGATTTGTCGGCAATATCATCGCCAATAATCAACATCCTAGATGACCCATCTCCGCTACCCACCGAAATCTGCCGAGTTTCTCCCTGCAATCCATATACAGAAAAGTCAGAAACATTATCCGCAATAAAATCTTCAATATAGAAGTGATAGAGTTTTTCAACAAACCCTTCGACTTCTTTTGCTTCAGCTTGGGCTGCTACCGGTTGCTGCAAACGCCATCCGGATTGCGGATCCTTAATGAGTTGCATGTAACCAGCCGACCCTCGAATTTCTATCCGGCGAACACTAGCCGCATCACCAGAAAACAATACTCGATCCCGCAATACATCATGAGATTTTGGAACAACAACCAATAATTCCCCAGGGACCGTATAAATCGCTTCCTTACCGGCATTTTTTGCATAAACCATGTCACCCAAAGGAGTCTTTCGGCCCACCATCCAGACTTGTCTGCCCTGATTATCAATTGCAGTTATAGTTACAGTCGGCGTTTCAAATCCATATTCTGCCGCATCTAATCCTCGCACCTCTAAATGTTTGCCCGTAATCGTCGTACCTTTGCCCATGGAATTCAAACCCGACACCATACGTTGCACTAAAGCATCGTCTGCTCGTCCCATATTCCCTTCTTTATCACCAGCCATCCATATGCCGTTTTCTTTGATGCATTTAATAACACCATTCGTCAGGTTAAATTCAACCGATAGCAATGTGTTAATATCCAAATTAAAAAGCCTGATTCTTTCAATAGATTTCGTAGGATTTTTTGCCCGCCAGGATTCCTGAAACCAGATAAAGGCACCTATTAATAGAATGCATATGAAGATATTTAACGTGGAACGACCTTTCATGATAAACCTATTTTCTTCTACGCACCCAAACAAGTAAACCAAGCACCATTGCAATGGCTGGTATTCCTGCAACATTAATCCAAAATAGTCCGCGAAGCTGTTTGCGCGAAAGGCTTAGCTTGACCTCTTCAATAGGTTTAGAAGCAATAGCTATCAGTTCCTCTCGATCCAGCAGCCAGTTCAGCGCACTCATAAACAAATCGGAGTTCCCCCCCACCATACTTCCATTGCTTACAAAATCTGAGTCGCCAAATACAACCATTCTTGAGGGCTTAATTTGTACATCCAACATTTCCTGCGTTGATCCACGCTCAACGGCGACACCTAGGGAAAAGGGACCCATTTTATCGCCGGTTCCCTCATCAAACCTTGCCGTAGATTCTTCCACCTGAGTTTCTGACCAGCTCTTATCAGAAGTAAAAAATAAAGGCACAACGGTAGGTCGATCTTCAGAAACGTTGTTTTCAGATTCAGATTCCAAAGATTCAACAGAACGGGGCAAAATAAACTGAACAATCGACTGCATTTCTATACTGATCGGATGGGCATTATATCGTCGAATATGAACATCACTTCCACGAAGGGTATTTTCTGGATCCACAACAATGTCCTGCCGCAATGCAACACCCCATCGATGAAGCATCGGTTCAAGCCCCGTGTCCTTAAGTGCATCCAGCAGAATCATAACCCGCCCATTTCGACTGATATAATCTTCAATCATTTCAACCGCAACGGGACTCATGGTTTTAGTAGGGCCCGCGATTACAACAGCTGCCGCATCATCGGGAACCTTCTTTTCTCCGCTCAACACCAACTCTTTAACTTCAAGGTTATCCCGAACCGTTATAGTTCCAATTTTAGAATAACCCGTCATTGGGTCAAAATCAGTTACACGGTGTTCGCCATGACCCACCATGTAATATACAACCGGAGTATCTCCCTGCATCAGACCATGTATTGCGCTGGAAAAAGCCTGCTCACCTTTAAAAGCCACTACCGTCGGTTCTTTTGCCCTCTTCTCCAGCACCATTTCAGCAATATCGGATTGGTTAACCACTTTACTGCGGTCTCCAATATCAAAAACAACAACCTGGGCTTCGGTTAGCGCGTATTTATTCGCCAGCTTTTCAGTCCGTGCACGATCCCTTGTCGGATCCACCCACTCTACGTTAAGATTGCGCGAGTGATACTGATACTCCTCGATAAGATTTTCAATATCCTGGTAAAGCTCATGCTCTTCCTGAAAAAATACCGTGATATTTATCTGATGTTCAAGTTCGCCTAGTAGGCTCAGTGTTTTATCGGAAAGTTCATAATAGGTACGTTCACTAAGGTTTACCCGCACCGGATTTCGTAAGCCGACAAAGCCGATCATTTCCACCAGCACCAATGCCAGTAATACCCCAGCAATTGCATTTAAATTAGATAGAATTCGCTTCATTTAAATATATTCCCACTCTTCGCGGTGCTAAACACGTTTGCTCTCAACAATTTTTACAGTTGCAAATAAGAACCATGCCGCATGACTTAAATACATAATGACAATTCTGCTATCCACTATGCCTCGTGAGAAATCCATCATGTGCACAAACGACGAAAAATATTGCCCAACAATTCGGACAGAAGGATTTTGCGCCGTATACGCCATATACATCATTCCAAGAAATGACCCAAACAGAATGGCAAACCCTCCGATCGCAGCAACAATCTGATTGGAGGTCAAACTGGACATAAATAACCCGACAGCAATATAAAGTGACCCAACCAAAATGACCCCTAGGGCACCTGATCGAAAAGCCCCTCCATCCGGAAATCCCAACACATCAGATGGACACAAATAACTCTGCGTATAGCCGTAAATAATAGCCGGTAGCCAAAGTACAATATAGAAAACGAGCGCGCCGAAAAACTTAGCCAACACAAGTTCCGGAACCCGAACAGAAGTCGTTAATAATGCCTCCAGTGTTCCAAGTTTCTTTTCTTCCGCAAAGAGCCGCATCGTAATAAGCGGCACAACGACCGGCAAAGCAAATGTCAGTAGCGGACCGCTGAACATTAACTGCGTTGCCATGGTTAGCGACTCACCATGAGCCAACTGACTCAGCAACCAAATAAAATTCCCACCAGTGAGCGCCCAGAAAAAAAACATAACGACATAGGCAATTGGAGAATAAAAACAGGTGCGCAATTCCTTTTTAAGCAAACAGAGGAAAACATTCATTATTCAGCCCCCTTATTGCGAGTAATCTGAACAAAGGTATCTTCCAGAGAATGATTCTGCTCTCTCAATTCCCGCAAGGCCCAGCCCTCGGTTACAGCAAGATTAAAGAGCTCCACACGCATCGATGCAGAGTCCGCTTCAATTTCCATCCATAACCACCCATCGGCAAGCTCGCTGGCATTCCGCACATCAAGTCCTTCCATCGAGCTGACTCTCGCCAAAGCAGCATTCTTTTCGGCCTTCACTTCCATTTCAATAACCGAACTGGCATGTAGTTTCTTATGAAGGTTTTCTTCGGTATCCGAAGCAACGATTTTTCCTTCGTTAATAATCAGGATGCGCTCACAGATAGCCTCTACTTCCGGCAGGATATGGGTGGAAAGTAAGATGGTATGTCGTTCTGCCAATTGCGTAATCAATTCGCGAACCTGTCTAATTTGATAGGGATCCAAACCAACCGTTGGCTCATCAAGCACCAGCAGATCAGGATCATGGACCAGACTATCGGCCAACCCAACTCGTTGACGATACCCTTTCGACAACTGCCCAATAATACGTTTGCCGACATCGGTTAAACCACATTTCTCTTTTACTTCATTAATTTTTGCACGCCGGCCTGTTGCTTTAACGCCTTTGAGAGCGGCTCGAAACCGCAAGTATTCGTCCACCCGCATTTCAGGATACAACGGGCAGCTTTCCGGCAGATAGCCAATACGCCTGCGCACTTCCTGCGGTTGTTTCGATATATCGTACCCGGCAACCTCAATACTGCCGAAATTCATTGGAAGATAGCCGGTCAGCATACGCATGGTGGTGGTCTTCCCAGCGCCGTTTGGCCCAAGAAAACCCACAATTTCACCGCGCCCGACTTCAAACGAAACATTATCCACCGCGAGACGGGCCGGATATTTTTTCGTTACCCCAGAAACCTTGATCATAAATTCATTCCATCCAATTTAAAGGCGGCATTATGCCCTAACCCCTTACCGAGTCAAGCAACGTAAAGGGTCGTGAGAATGGAGTTCAGCGAGTTAATCGCTTCCATTTACGATAGTTTCCAACGTATCAAGAAACTTAAACATTTCCGGAGCGGTTCCGATCGTAATACGGAGATAGCCTTTTGTGCGCTCATCACTTCCGAAATATCGGACAATAATATCCTTCTTGCGCAATTTATCGAACAGCTCTTTGGCTTTTAAGCCCAGAGGCTTGACCCATAGGAAGTTAGCCTGAGAATCATAAACCTCGAAACCGAGTTCAGATAGTTTCTCTGCAACCAGTTTTCTGGTTTCGAGAATAGCCTGAACATTGGCCCGCATCGTATCCTGGTCGAGAATAGCAACCCTGGCCACTTCCTGCGTAAGGTAGTTTACGTTGTAGGAGTCTTTGATCTTATACATCGCACCGATTAACTCGCTGTTACCTACGCAATAGCCCAAACGAATACCCGCCAGGGAATATGATTTGGATAAGGTCCGCGCAACGATAACATTATTTTGGCTAAGCGCTAAATCCATGCAGTTTTGACTGGAGAAATCCGCATAAGCCTCATCAATCAGAACAACACCGTCAAAACCTTTTACAAACGGTTCAACATTCTCTTTGTCATAAATCAGACTCGTCGGCGCATTCGGGTGCGTCAGGAAAAACAGGGATGCGGTGTAATCGCTCGGTATCTGCCAACCAAACCCCGCATCTAATGCCACCGGTCGTTTTTCTACATCTTCAATATCCGCCAAAATCGGATAGAGCGAATAGGATGGATCGAAGTAACCCACAGATCCATCACGTTCGACAAATGCACGAATACACAGTGCAAGAACTTCATCAGATCCATTACCCACGAAAATATTATCCACCTCGCAACCATGAAGCTCTGCGATGACCTTTCGTAACTCTATGCAGACCGGGTCGGGATAGCGCGACAGCTCCGCAATATCAATCATCGAGAGAATATCCTGCACATCTGCCGATGGAAGGTACGGATTTTCATTGGTATTCAATTTAACTACATCCGCACCCTTCGGTTGCTCTCCGGGAACATATCCCTGCATGGCTTGTACAGACTTTCTGATTAAATCACTCATAGTTATGATCGCTTATTTATCGAATCGGATGGTTGCTGACCGGGCATGCCCGTCAAGCGTTTCAACTCGGCCGAATGCTTCGACCACGGGCAAGGTATCTTCCAAATCTTCCTTCGTAAACTGAATCAGACTGACTCGACGGCGAAAATCTTCGACCGTGAGACCGGAAAAATAGGCCGCAGTTCCGCCTGTCGGCAGCACGTGGCTCGGTCCCGCAGCAAAGTCACCAACGGATTCAGGGGTCCACTCTCCAATAAACAGCGCACCAGCATTGATTACCTTATCCGCCCATTTTTCAGCATTTTTAACAATCAATTCCATATGCTCCGGAGCAAACAGATTGCAGAGTTTCATGCCATCTGAAAGACCTTTCACGACGACCAGCAACATACCTTTTTCCAATACTTTTAAAACCGGTTCAGTACGTGATAATTCCTTCGCCTGTTTAAGTACTTCTGCACGAATCGCCTCGGCTTGTTTTTGTGAGGTTGTAACCAGCAATGATTTTTCGGAACCCGTTCCATGTTCTGCCTGCGAAAGTAGGTCCGCGGCAACATGTGCCGACTTTGCTGATGTATCACACAAAACCGCAATTTCACTTGGTCCGGCAACCATGTCCAGCGCCACATCTCCATAGACCTGCCGTTTTGCCGCGGTTACGTATGGTCCACCCGGACCGACAATTTTTCGCACCTTGCCTATTGTTTTTGTACCATAGGCCATGGCCCCGATGGCATGCACACCACCGACTTTATAAATTTCCGTTGCACCAGCCAGCTTGAGCGCATAGATAATGTATGGATTCAGCTTCCCATCTTTACCCGCCGGAGAACAGGCCACCAGCTCCCTAACTCCGGCAACTTTTGCCAGTGTCAACGTCATCAAAGCAGTCGAAGCTAACGGAGCCGCACCACCGGGAATATAAGCTCCAACCCGATCAAACGGGACAAATTTTTCACCCAGCATACCGCCTTTCGGGGTTTCCATTTTCCAATCATCCCGCAATCCGTTTTTAGAGAATGCAGTAATCCGCTTATGGGCTTCTTTTGCAGCTTTTTTAAAATCGTTATCAACCTGGGCATTGGCTTCCACAATTTCCTCAGGCGTAACCTGCATACTGCTAAGGGTAATCGAAGATCCGTCATAGCGCTTGGCGCATTCAACAACGGCCTTGTCACCCCGGCTTGCAACATCAGCCAAAATGCTAGCAGCAGCCTTCATCGCGTTCTCTTCAACAGAGGGCCGAAGAAGAAAATCCTCAACCTTTTTATATTTTTTGTCGGTGCCCCATTTAACAATCGGTGCCAGATTCCTGCTCATACTAAATTCCTTGTTATTCAAAGGGAAGAAAACTACCTATAAACGGGGCTATTTCAACCCTTATTTACCGATGCAAAAGCGAGAGAAGATACTTTCAAGCAATTCCTCGTGATATACACGACCCGTTACCTGCCCAAGAAACTCGAGTGCCGAACGAAGATGTTCCGTTGCCAGAACGGCATTTTCTTCTACATTTTTATTCAGAAACGCCCGCGCATCTCGGGCTTCAGCATGTGCCCGCACCAAAAGATTGCGGTGTCTTTCTGATATTACGGCATGAGGATCTGCCTGTAAATCGGCTCCTTTTTCCAGTACGCCCGCTAAAGCCTGTTTCAACTCATCCACTCCGGCACCGGAAACCAAACTGGCTCGAACTCCATCAATTCCTTCCAGCTTCTGTCCCCGATCAATTTTATTCAAGACCACGACACTACGATCTGGATCCAGTTTATCCAACCGCATGCGATCTTCTTCATGCAATTCCTGCGATGCGTCAATCAAATAGACCGACACGTGTGCCTCTTCGCTGTGTGCCTCCGCACGGCGGATTCCTTCCGCTTCAATCTCGCAGTCTGTTTCCCGCAACCCTGCCGTATCCGTTATGCGCAATGGAATGCCATCGAGAACAAAGCCCTCTTCTATCGTATCGCGCGTGGTTCCGGCTGTGCTCGAAACAATCGCCCGATCAAAACCAAGCATCGCGTTCAGCAAAGTCGATTTGCCGGCATTCGGCCTTCCAAGAATAACCACCCGCGCGCCTTCACGCAGCAAACGACCTTCATCCCAAGTATACAGAAGCTTATCCAAAGAAAGGAACGTTTGATCGAGCAAATTGGCAATTCCGGAAAACACATCGTCCGGAAGCTCATCTTCCACAAAATCCAACGTCGTTTCCAGATTGGCCGCCACTTCAAGAAAAGCATCGTAGATGGCGTCAAACTGTTCGCTCAATCGACCCTCCATCTGTTCCATTGCAGCCGATGCTGCCCGATCTGAACGGGCTCGGATCAGGTCAAAAATCCCCTCCGCCTGCAGCAGATCAATTCGCCCGTTGAGAAAGGCCCGTTTCGTAAATTCGCCCGGTTCAGCCATACGGGCACCTGCCTCCAGTGTCCGACGCAAAATACGGCGCATGCCGACGGCTCCCCCATGCCCCTGAACTTCAACCACATCTTCCCGCGTATAGCTATTGGGTGCTCGCATGACCAGCGCCAGACCGGTATCTATTTCCGCCCCTTCTTCATCCAATACTTTGCCATAGGCAAACGTCCCATGGTCACGTTTGGAAACCGGCACTTTATCCATGGCCTCAAATAGCACATCGGAAATTTTCCAGACATCGGGGCCGGATATACGAACAATACCCACGCCTCCCTCTCCGGGCGGCGTTGCAATGGCGGCAATTGTATCTGGATTATAAACTGACATGCGCGGGATGATAACCGTTTCCGAGGGCTGTAAAAGAAGAAAACCCCGCGCGGTTGCACGGAGCTTGATCCATCTAAATTGGGTACCTTATATCATTTACACAGCTGTCCCATAGATTTCTAAAAAAGAGTAGTGGCTGGCCGCCGATTCCACTCAGAATCGGCAGATGAAAAATAAAAACAAACCAGCCAGAAGAAGGGTCTGTATTCTTGCTCAACTTTGCAAGTACATTCCGTCGCACGCCGTTTCTCGTACCATGGTCTTTTCATCTACAGGCCCTTTAGGCAATGCGGGTATGAAAAACCGATTTTCGTAGACAATTCCCTCTCGGTTTGTTTTTGTACTCTCGAT
>JADGFE010000078.1 GCA_016744085.1 Kiritimatiellales bacterium
AGGAAAGAAAGGGTCTATTTTAAAGGAAAATCTCCTGTTTTCAGGGGTTAGGGGCATAAAAGGGCAGCATACTACCCACCGATTCTGCGGAAGAGGCTGTTTTAAAAGGTACGGGCACACTTGAGGTGTCAGGATACCTATCAGGAATGCCGTCATATGATTCAGGGGCACTAATTGTTCTCAATGGAAGTGCGGGCCGATGGAATCTGAGTGCTGGAGGTATAGATGCTATGGGTCGTTCCATTACGGTTGGAAATGGTGCGACTCTGACCGGTAGTGCCGAAATTTGGGGTAGTGCTTCTGTAACCATTAATGGCAATGGTTCACGCTGGGATGCCGGTTATCTGGAAATGAACGCTGATGCGGGGGAAATTATCGTTTCAGAAGGAGGTCTGCTTCATGGTTCAGGCATTGCCGTAGGAAGTCGTGCAGGTGAGTTCAACAAAATTCTAGTAACAGGGGATGGATCCCCAGGGTCATTCGCTTCTCCGCAGTAAGTTGCTGTTGCGCGGGGTTATGCAAAAATTTATCGCGATTTGAGGGTGTCGGGCGAGTTTCCGGTTCATTTTGGGGATGCTTCTGCAGGGGAATTTTCGGGTATCGAAGCTGCCGAGCGCGTGTAGGCCGATGGCGAGGTTCTTCAATGATGCGAGTGAGCGTGCCCCGTGATGCTTGCGAATGCGGCTGTGGTCTTCGCGGTAGGTGGTGTCCCGGGGTAGGTGCAGTTTGTTCTCGATGCTCCAATGCCCGCGATTGAGGGCAAGCAGGCGGTGTTCGTTCGCCTCGGTGATCGCAAGGCTGGTGATGCCGCAGATGGTTTCCTTGGAGGTTTTCGCCCCTTCGGCGCGGGTGCGGCGCACCATGAAGACCTGCGCGGCGAAGGGGAAGTCGATCCCGCAGGCGGTGATGGGTTCGGCAATGATTCGACGAGTGTTGATGCGGCCGCTGGTTTTATCTGTGGTGCGATGGGCTGAGGGAAAAAGTGCGCCCCGAGAGGCGTTGTTCGATTCGTTCGCGTAGCTTTTTCTGGTTGTCTTTGACCGTAAATACGTAGTGGCCGCCTTTGTCTTGGACGATGTGCCGGGCGCTTTCGCGTTGGGTGTTGAGCGCGTCGGCGGTGACGACGACACCGTCGAGTTCCAAGGGTTTCAGCAGTTCTGGCAACGCGGGGATTTCGTTGCTTTTGTCGTCGATCCCGACCTGGTTTTGGACGACGGCTTTGTCGTGCGCCAGTGCGGCGAAGAGGTTGAGTTTGCTTTGGTGTTCTTCATCAGGCCGAGTGCTGCGTACGGTTTTTCCGTCCACTGCGATGGCGGCGGGCAGGTGGCCTTGGAGGTCGCGCAGGGTGCCGCAGACGACCTGGTCGAGTTCGTCGCTGTCGATCTTGTTGAGAAGCTCCCAGAAGGTGGTGGCGCAGGGTGCGTCATAGGTGCCGCTCCGGCGTTTCCAGCAGCGCAGGGCACGACGTTGTGGTTGGGTAAGGTGGGCGGCGTAATCGGCGATAGCTTCGTAGCCCTGGGCTCCGGCCAGTACGGCACAGGTTGCGATAGTGAGCAGGCAGCCGATCGGATAGCGGCGTCCGCGCACCGCCCGCGGATCATCCATGGCGTTGAACCGTTCGAAGAGCGAGCGTAGATGGGGAGATTTTACGGTGCAGCCGGGATGAAAGCTACGCTCATGCGCCTTCCATGATTCGGGAAGCTCCGGCGCGGACAGCAGTTCCTTCGCCTTGCTTTGCAAGGGCCGGATGAACAGCCACTTAGGGCGGTCATGGGGTTCATAGTAGTCCGTACCCGTTCGTTCGAACCCTTTGGTTTTACCCAGATCGATCCAGTTGGACGCCTTGTAACAGGTGCCCGCGAACGCCTCGATATCCACGAAGGTTTCGGCGAGCAACAGACCGTGGCCATAGTGTTCGCGCCAGTCGGCATCAAGCCGTTCCAGACTCAGCCGTAGGATGCGAGAAGCGAGGTTCGGATATTCCCCCCGACCGGTTCGCAGCAGGAACCGGCTGTTGGAAACGACGAAGTGCAACCGGTTGCGCCGCTGCAAATCCGACCAGCTGATCCACTGATCGCGCCCTGCGATGTGGTAGGCCGCCCCACTCCATGAGAGCAACGCCAGCCACTCGCCCTCGAACTCGGCCACATAGCGGAGCTGTTCGCCGACGAGCCGTGGGTTATGCAGGTAGTGCTCCTGCTCAATGAGTTCGTTCCATCGTGGTTTTTCATGTTCTTGGATCAGGCGAACAGTTACCTTGCTCAAGACATCCTGCCCTGTAGGTTTTTTAGTCGATTCCATGCTCCGAGTGGAGCATACAGGGAGGGGTGTTTATCAGAATATTTTTCTAAGTTATTACCGAGCAGGTAATTGATGTTTCATACCAATTCGCCCTGGATGGATCACTCTGGAATTCAGGTAATATTTCAATGGGATTTTCTATCGGTTATGGCAACAGCATAGTTGTTTCCAATGGAGCCCAAGTTGTAAGTACAGGATCCTTGATTGGTGGCGAACGCTCATTTGATAATCATGTAACTGTTACAGGTCCAAACTCAGAATGGAACATGAGTAGTGGTTTAATCGTTGGAGATGGTAGCGGAGGGAATTCGTTGATCATTGAAGATGGCGGCTACGTCGAGTCGTCCAGTGCCCATATTGGAAAGTCATCCTCGAATGTATGGCAGGCAGATGCCAATCAGGTAGTAGTTTCTGGAGAGGGATCTACTTGGAACAATACAGGAAAGGTCACCATTGGAAATACACTATCAACAGTTATAGGAAACCGCCTTGATGTAGGAAACGGAGGAACCGTTCGTGCTGGAGGCGGAGTGGTTCTGGTCAGCTCGCTTGATACACTTAACCTCAACAGCGGCGGCCGTCTTGAAATCGGTACAGATTTCAATGCTTCCATGACAGGGTTTAATTATAACTCAGGTGGCGAGCTTTCTGTAGAGGGGCAGCTTTCAGGTCTCTCGAATTTAGAGTCGGGCCGACGGTTGGAAACGCCTGACTTGCTGGGCGACTTAACCGTGCATGGGATTTTTGCGCCCGGCACCAGCCCGGCGGATAGTCTTGTGGATGGTGCTTTAACGATTGCAGCTGACGGAACGTTGGAAATGGAGTTGGGTGGTTATGCGCTGGGTTCGGAATACGACCGGTTGACTGTAACTGGATTTTCAATACTCGACGGCCTGCTCGATATTGCATCGCTTGGTGGATTCGCAGCAACCAACGGAGCTAATTTTGATCTGTTTAATTGGGACGGAGGAGTCAGTGGGACGTTTTCAGCCATCAGCACAACAGCGCTTTCTGGCGGACAATATTGGGATACTTCCGAGCTCTATACCACCGGCCAGCTCAGCGTGATTCCGGAGCCCAGCAGCATCGGTTTATTGGGTCTCGGCTCCGGCATCCTGCTCTTCGCTCGCCGACATCGTCGGCGCAAGGGAGCAGGCGAGATGCCTGCGGTACATACAACTAAACCCGTGTCCTGCGATTCATTTAATGTGCCTGCGGAAGTAATCGCCACCCGCCGTCGCGACTTCTGGGATGTACTCGATTCGTTTGCGCGTTTCGGAGGGTGCATCAAAATCTTCGCACTCCGTAGCTTCGACGCTTTTCTTGCGATGGTCATGAAGTAGCTGTGATAGCGATCTGTGGTCGCGGAGATAATGGAGGATCGGACACTGTTGGACCGGGCACAGGAACTGTGTCCCTCCAAGTGCTTGCTGCTAGCTATCGCTGGTTTTTCTGAAGAGCAATAATATGCCGGCAACAAATACAATGTATCCGGGCACGCTTTCAGGCGTTTCTGCGGGTGCCGGTTTGGCAGGGGATGCCTGCCTTTGCGGAACCTCTTTAACCTCGGTTTTGGCCACTTGAATGGATTGGGGTTGGGCAACGGCTTGTGTGCGCTGCACCGGTTTCATATTGGGAACCCGTGATGCCGCCGGTTGTGTTCTTTGCGGTTGGGGCTGTTGTACAGCAATCTGTGTCGATGGCTGCACGGGTTGGCTGGGTTCGTAGGGCGGTGGGGATATGCCACGTCGCATGGCATCGGTTATTTGCGGGGGACGCGTTGTTGGGGGATGCGGTTGCCGGCTCTCGCCCTGGGCGAAAACCAAAGTCGTTCCGACCGTAAGAAGTCCAATAGCTGCTGCAATTCGTATTTTCGTTGTGCTGAACTTCTTACTCAACATTTCGTTCCTATCCAGCCTTATCTATGCTGCTGCATACGTTTTAAGGTATGCCTTTGGTTCGATTATAAACTCCATAGGCTGGGCGGTTTGACTGTACCCAGCCATGGAGATGAGGGTTATTCTTCTTCTTGAACTTCATTCGGACGGCGCAGCGTGAGCAGTGCGATTCCGAAAAATACGATGTAGCCAGCAACTTTGGTGTTGGAGTCTTTGTCTCCTTCTACCACCGCAGCGGTCTGCGCTTGTGGTGCAGCAGTTCCCGGTTTCGCAACCGTTGAAGCAACTGCCGGCTGGCTCGTACGCATATTATTCAAAAGTGATTCCAGCTTTTTCGGTTTGCCGCTGTTTACTGCAAGTGCGGAACTGGATGGATTATTTGGAATTCGGTCGATGGCGGCAATTAGTGCTTCCGTGGTTTTCACACCGGAATCATTCCGTTCATCTTCGGCACGAATAATAACCATCTTGTCCTGAATGATCGGAGGCGAGAGACGGCAACCCGGTGCTGCAACGAGACGGCCTTTAAGAATCAGATTCTTTACGGCTTCTTTTTTACGATAAACAGGCAGGCTGTATTCAATTCGCAAGGTGCCGGAATCTCCAAGAACGATCTTGCGGCTGGAGTCTTCCATAAACACCTCGAACGGATTTTCTTTTGTTTCAATTCGAACGGTGCCGCCCAATACATGAATTTCGGCTGATCCGCCGGACTCTGCTTTCGTGGACAGTTCCAGACCTGTGATGCGATAGGTGGAATTACCTTTCACAAAGACCTGTCCGGTTCCGGTGCCGGCGTTCCCGATGGAAAGCGCTCCTTTAACATTGGACCGATCTTTTAGTGTGATGGATCCTTTGCTGGCTGATGTACCGAATCCTTTTGAGGAAAGGGCAATGCGGCCATTCAAGGAAAGGTTGTCGCTTAGGGTCATATTTGCAAACCCGGTGGCTGATGCAGGAATATTTACGGTGCGCTGGTGGGGCACCGAATTCCAAAGATTAATGTTACCATTGCCCTGCAAGGTAAGCTCTTCACCATAGAGGTGCATGCCGTTATTCAGCTGAACCGTGCTGTTCACATTAATCAAACTGCTTTTTTCACGGAAATGGACAGATTCTTCGCCTGTGGGCAAATGTTTCAATTTCCATTTATATTGATTGTTCCAGTCCGCTCCGGCTTCATCACCGCGCCAATTATTCACACTTGCCGCATGTGCCGCTGTGGCTCCCACCACGAGAGCAACAAGTATACTTCCTTTTAACATGTGCTTATCCATTTTCATTTAGTTGTCCTCACTTTTCCCTAACAGAGATTGGGCAGATAAAAGCATTATGTATGCCTAGTTTTATCAGGAACTTTTTAAACAGAAAAAAATAACGCATCCCAATGTCTGGCACGTAAGATGCTTGAATGAGTAGTAACTTTGGTAACCCAAATAGCGAGGTTAGGGAAAAATGAGTACCATGAATAAATGTTTAGTATCGCAGGACAATGGAAAGCTGCAGATTCCTTATGAGGATTATAAGACCCTTATAGAGAAAGTGCAGGATGGCCAGCGTCTGCAACAGATCAAGAACGCAGTGCTTGCGAACTTATCAGGCTTCCTGGGAGGGAAGAATGAAGTTCCTGTTGCTGTCAAGGTGATTGAGGCGGCGACACCTGCGCCGGTTGCAATACCTAAATCCGCACCGGAAGTGGTTGTAGCGAAGGCTCCAATAGAGGAGCCGCAGACTGAAAAAGTATCCATTGAGTTTAACGCGGATGAGCCTGTTGCTGAAACCGTGGAAAAACCTGCTGAAGCGCCTAAGGCTGGACGGAAGATGGATGAAAATATTGTCATTCCTCCGATCAAAAAGGATATCTCGGTTCACTTTAATCAACTCGATGAGTCCGGTCGTTTGTTCAGTGTTTTTAAGCAGTACTATTCCTGCCTGAACGACACCTGCGGCGGAACGGTTCGTGTGACCATGAAAGATGGTTTCTGCAGCCTGTGGAACTATGACGAATGGGAAGAGTTTGCCTTTGTAGATATCTTCGAAGGGCACCTGCGAGTATCGCTGGACCCGCGTTATACAAATGAGTTGCAGTCGCTTAGCTTCTGCGAAGTTCCTCGTTTGCTCTCCAGCCGTCGGAATATGATCAGTGCTCAGGTCGATGATTTGAGTAATACAATGCTTGATCTATTAGTTAAGGCCTTCGAAGAAGTCGGCCTGACTGCAAGTTAGGAAGGGAATCCTATGAAAATAAAACAAAAAAACCTAGTAATGATAATGATCGCCGCGGTTGTCCTAGTTGCCGTCAATACGGGAATTTGGTTTGCTGCAAGCAAAGGTACAATTGAGCCCATCGATAACATGTTGTTATGGGGAGCTTTCGTTGCACTCAACATTTCTTCCATTATATGGGCCATCAGTCTTTTGGGACTGCAACCGTTTGTGGTGGCACTCTCCTATGTGGCCGGTGGATTCCTGGCCTACCAAGGCGTTCGAGGAATGGGCGATATCAGCGTGGCGGAAGTCACGACTGCCGGAGCTACCTACGGTGCATTCGGTGCGCTGGCCATTGGAAACGTAACGGCCAAAGTACGCCTTGCCTTTTTCCAGAAAGGACAGGTTCCATTTATTTTTATCATTGTCGGATTGCTGGTGGTTGACGCTGTTCTTAACAGCGGTATCTCCAGTGCCAACGGCAGTGTCATTCTCAATGCGGTTGTCTTGCCGTTCGTAATTGCCGGGGTCGTGGTTGGATCGATCTGGACGGTACTTAATCGTTTCGGTATTGGTCGTAAGCCAGCAGAACTGTTGGCTGAGGTGGCCGAGGAAGCGCGGGCAGAAATTGAAGAATCTACACAGGCTGTGGCTTCCGAAAAACTGGTTATTCAGATGCCGGAACATGCGGTAGTGGCTGAAGAGGAAAAAACCTTCGAAAAAGTCGAAATCCCTGAACCGGTTGCTCCTGCGGTCGTTGTTGCAGCTGAACCGAAACCGGTTGCTGCCAAGAAAGAGGAAGAGCATTTCTTCCCTCTTGAAATTGATAAGGACGAAGAATATGAACTTCCGGAAGACAATTCCAGTCTGACGGAGGTGGTTACCCTGATGGAAGATGACAGCGAAAAAGAAGAGTCTTTCTCGCTGCCGGCTTTCGACGATAATCTCTATGCTTCGGGTTTTCTTGATGATGCACAGCAAGGCGGTGTAATGGTTAAAGAGTCTGTTGCAAAGATTGCCAAAGAAAAAGCTCCGGTCGCAGTAGATGTAAAGCCAGAGCCCGCACCTGTTCAGCAAGAGAAGCAGGAAGAAAAAAGTTCTGACTGGCTCGGTGGCCATCTGGATTTGCTTAATAAACTAAAATAAACATTAGGAAGAAACGAAGGAGTAAGTCATGAATAACGATAATGTACAGATATTTTACGATGGTAAAGGTGCGGCTGTTGCAGTGCAGATGCCGGTCTCGGACTACGAGAAAATAATCAAGGGCGCTAAAGAAGCCGTGGATGCCAAAGAGGCGATTGCTAAAGCCGTGGATGCGCTTCAAAACGCACTTTAATAGAGCGTATTCATCCTCTAAAAGGTTTTCCAATATCTGGGTTTTCCAGACATCGGAAAACCTTTTTTTTATGCCCTGATAAAAGGAACGACGAAAGGGCCTATAGGCTGTCCATATATAATGAGAAAAGACGTCATGTTAATGGATGGCGAAACATATTCCCGACTTGGAGAAGTCGGGCTAACTAACACAGGGTATGACTGAATGACGCAAAAATGGATAACTTGTTGCATGCGGGGATTGAGCCTTTTGGCGATGACAGCTTCCCTGCAAGTTGATGCGGCACAGAATAAAACCAGTTTAAAAATTGACCGGATGGTTTTTTCCAAGCTCGATGAACTGGGAATTCCGCCTTCTGATCCATGTACCGATGAAATATTTCTACGCCGCGTTTATTTGGACATGATCGGTACACTGCCAACCCGTCAGGAAGCCAAGCAGTTTCTTTCGAGCAACGGGATCAACAAGCGAAGTGAACTGATTGAATCATTATTTGAACGCCCGGAGTTTGCTGACTATTGGTCGCTGAAGTGGTGCGACTTGTTACGGGTTAAAGCAGAGTTCCCGAGTAAACTTTGGCCCAATGCCGTACAGGCCTATCATCGGTGGGTTCGCACGGCCATTTTTAATAATATGCCTTGCGATGATTTTGCGCGTGCAATGCTTACATCCAGCGGCAGTAACTTCAGGGTGGCTCCGGTAAACTTTTATCGGGCAATGCCAAAGCGGGAGCCCAAGGAAATCGCCAGGATTATTGCGCTTACCTTTATGGGGACCAGAACAGATTTCTGGGACGAGGAGCAGCTGCTCGGAATGGCCGCATTTTTCGGGCAGGTCGGATATAAAGGTACAGCAGAATGGAAAGAAGAAATTATATTCTTCGATCCCACGCTGAAGTTTCTGCACCCAGAAACGAAAGAAGCGGTTAAGGCAAAGCTGCCGGATGGCACCGTGGTTGAATTTGCAACAAATCAGGATCCTCGGTTGGTTTTTTCTGATTGGTTGGTGGGGAGTCAGATTTTCTCCGATAATATCGTGAACCGGATTTGGTATTGGTTGCTGGGGCGGGGGATCATTCATGAAGCCGACAATATCCAGGCCGGCAACCCTCCACAAAATCAGAAACTTCTGAATTTTTTATCGCAGGAACTGGTAAGGAGTGGATATGACATGCGGCATATTTATCGAATTATCCTCAATTCAAAGACCTATCAGCTCGCTTCAATACATAACGAGGGCAATCAGGCTGATGAAGCAAATTTTTCGCACTACTACCCGAGAAGGCTTGGCGCCGAGGTGCTCATCGATGCCATTTGCCAGATCACCGAAACTACCGAATCATACTCCAGCGAAATCCCGGAGCCCTTCACCTTTATTCCAGAAAACCAGCGTTCCATAAAATTGTCTGATGGCAGTATCACGAGCCCGTTTCTCGACCTCTACGGTCGTCCACCCCGCGACACGGGTTATGAATCGGAACGTAATAATACGCCCTCACCATCACAAAAACTGCACTTGTTGAATTCCACACATATTCAGAAAAAAATAAGCAGTAATAAGACGTTGATGGGAATGTATTCCCGTAAAGCAAAAGGCAAAAAAAAGACCATTGTGGCATGGTACCCGGAGGAGGAGGTCATTGAAAATATGTATCTCGCCATTCTCTCTCGTTATCCGTCGGCGAAAGAAACCAATCAGGCGTTGAACTACATTAGAAACAGCGACCTGAAGAAATGGGATGCAAAGATAGATGTGGCGTGGGCTCTATTGAATACCAAGGAATTTATTTTTAAGCATTGAGCAATAAAGGAGCAGGATATGAAAACCAAGGGTCGCGTTGAATTGTCGAGAAGGGAAGTGCTCGGGTATACGGCTGCAGGTGCCGGCGGCATGGCGCTCGGTTCTCCTCAGCATGCTGCTGCAGTTAAGGCAGGCAAAGCAAAGGCGGTTATTCAAATCTGGATGTGGGGCGGTCCTTCGCACCTCGATACGTTCGATCCCAAACCCGATGCCGGAGCGGACTACTGCGGTCCTTACACGGCTCCAATTGAAACCAATGTCAGCGGAATTCGCATAGGACAGCGTCTGCCGCTGTTGGCTAAACAGGCCGATAAATTTTCGATTATCCGAAGCATGACACATGGGATTAACGGTCATGAGACGGCATCCTATGTCACGCAAACCGGTCGACCGGTGGGCGGTGAGGTTTATCCCGCTGCAGGAGCCGTGGTGTCGCGGTTCAAAGGTGTTGATGCGGGATACGATGGGCTGCTTCCTCCGTATATCGTGCTCACGCAGCCACAAGGCCGTTTTTCGGAATCCGGCTTCATGGGATTGCGGTACAAACCTTTTGCTACAGGAGGAAAGCCCAGTGCACCTGTTTTTACGGTTGAGGGCGTCATTCAACAAGGCATAACTCAGGCGCGCCAAAAAGACCGCCGCGACCTATTACATATGCTCGATACCTACGGCAATAAGATGAAAGGTAATCCGGCATTTGAGCAAATGGATTTATGCGAAGAACAGGCCTATGAATTGATTCTCGGCGATGCCGGCAAGGTGTTCGATGTCAAAACCGAAGATGCGAAGCTGCGGGAACGCTATGGCCGAAGTGACTTTGGGGCGTCCTGCTTGATCGCCCGGAAACTGGTTGAAGCGGGAGTTCCGTATGTCACAATTAACTATCGTGGCTGGGACTCGCACAAGAAGCACTTTGATATCATGAATACAAAGCTCCCTGAAATGGATCGCGGATTTTCAACATTGCTCGACGATCTTTCTCAGCGCGGTCTGCTGGATAGCACCATTGTTTGGTGGGGCGGTGAGTTCGGTCGGAGTCCGAAAATTCAATGGGAAGCCCCATGGAACGGCGGGCGAAGTCACTTTGGAAAATGTTTCAGTCATGTTGTTGCCGGCGGCGGTTTTCAAGGTGGACAGATTGTTGGCACATCCAATGGTACAGGGGAAGAAGTAGCAGATCGTCCGGTTTATCCATGGGATTTAATCGGCAGTATTTATGAGCAGCTAGGTATTGATACGACAGCGAGACTTCCGCACCCTCAGGGGCTTGATGTTCGGGTCAGTCCGACCGAAGCCGATGGTGTAACTATGGGTGGTCGTTTACGGGAAATCATGTCATGAAGATCAGATTGCTGGGGTGTCTAGGAGTTCTCTTGTTTGTTGCTGCTTCAGTACATGCGGCAAATACTCCGCACATCGGCTATGTTTTTCCATCGGGCGGTCAGCATGGCATTTCATTCGAAGCAATGATTGGAGGGCAATATCTCGAAGGATCTACAAATATTTTTGTGAGCGGAGAAGGTGTTACCGTAACAATCCATAGGCACTCAGTAAAATATGATCCGAAGGCCTATCAGCAGTTTAATAACCGGAAGAGAAATCTGGAAGGGGGGCTGGAGGATAAAGAAGGAAAAGCTCTCGAAAGAGCGCAGGAGCAGATCAGACAGATAAACGAACAGTTGAAGAAAGCGGAACTGCCGGACGATATTGATCCGCTGAATAGAAAAGAGATTCAGAAATACTTAAGAAGCGTCACTAAAGAGCAGTTTAATCCTCAAATATCAGATCGGCTGCGAGTGACGATAACGATCGATAAAAAAGCACCGCCGGGCGAGCGCGAACTTCGTGTCTACACGTCGGCCGGTCTTTCTAATCCGATTTATTTTCAGGTGGGGACATTGCAGGAAACACGGGAGGCCGAGCCCAATGATGACCACATGAATCCGGAATTGCAGGAAGTTCCTGTGCCTTCCGTTATAAATGGACAGGTACGGCCTGGAGATATCGACCACTTCCGTTTTAAAGCTCTTAAGGGCGATTCGATTGTTGTTGATGTTGGAGCCCGTCGAATTATTCCATATCTCGCCGACGCGGTGCCCGGCTGGTTCCAGGCTGTTGTGGCCTTGTATGATGAAGGTGGAAATGAAGTGGCCTATCAGGATGATTATAAATTTAATCCCGATCCGGTTTTATTCTTTGATGTGCCGAAGACGGCAACCTACACGCTTTCTATCCGTGATTCGATCTACCGTGGTCGGGAAGATTTTATTTATCGTATCGCTATTGGAGAGTTACCTTTTATTACCAGTATCTTTCCTTTAGGAGCGGAGCAGGGCAAGGATGTTGATATTGCCTTGAGAGGTAAAAATCTACCTAAAAATCGTTTAACTGGAAAGTTGCCGATGAATGGATTCGAGGTTCGGCATATCTCTGTGAAACAAAAAGAATGCCGGTCTAATCAAATGCCATTTGCTATCGGGGACATGCAGGAAATGTTAGAAGTGGAACCCAATAATCTCCAGGAAGAGGCGCAGCCAATCAAACGGCCGTTATTGATTAACGGGCGTATTCAGCAAACGGGCGACCGAGATGTATTCAGTTTTCAGGGGAAGAAGGGCGATTCTATATCGATTGAGGTGATTGCCCGCCGTCTTAATTCGCCGATCGATTCGGTGGTAACCCTGTCGGGCCCCGGATTGGATAAGCCTGTTCGCAACGACGATAATATGGATAAGGATAAAGCTCACCTTCATCTGGGTGCGGGATTAGTTACTCATCATGCCGACTCATACCTGTTGCATGAGCTTCCAGGAACAGGGACATATTTTGTCGAGATCGCCGATGCGCAATCGCAAGGGGGTTATGACTATGGTTATCGGTTGCGGGTGAGCAATTCTAACCCAGATTTCAAACTTCGCATGGAGCCTTCCGGTTTACATATCAGTCCCGGAGGAACCGCTGCCTTTACAGTACGTGCTCTGCGGCAGGATGGTTATGGGAAAAAGATTACGCTCGAGGCGGACAATCTTCCATCTGATTTTAAAATGAGTGAAGCCGTCATTCCGCAAGGATCTGACATCACCCGTTTTACGATTACGGCTCCAAAGGAAATAAAAGGTAAACTGGTCAGTCCGGAAATCACAGGGATGGGCATTATTAACGGCAGCCCTGTAACCCGTCCTGCGGTGCCGGTCGATGACCAGATGCAGGCTTTTCTTTACCGCCATCTTGTTCCTGCGAAGGAGTTGGTGCTGGCTCCTATTTCCACAAAATCACCAGTATCTTTTGAAGCACGTATTCCCAAATCAGGATTCATTGAGCTGCCTTCCGGAGGTGAGAAATGGATTCCGTTCGATGGCCGAATTTTCGACGGGAAAAAGGGCTATCAAGTCAAGCTTGACCATCCGCCTGAAGGTTTCTCAACCGAAAAGAATGGGTGGATCGGCCGTAAGAAATTGAAAGGAAAAAGTAAGAACGGTAAAGTGCGGTACGATAAACAGATTTCCGCAGGAGGCATTATGATTGCGGTTGATGAATCCGTGAAGCCTGGTACGCAATTAAGCCTGGTCGTTGTTACAGAAATAAAGAAAGGGAAGGACAGTACCTATTACCCTGCTCCTGCCATCCCGGTTAAGGTAGTTAAAGTCCGTTAAGATATAGGTGTTCAGCCACGGTCTTTCTATATGAGCTTAGCATCGTCGCATCAGCATTGAAAATGCGTTGTTTCCATTCGCAGCAATCGCCTCTACGAATCCGGGAAGTGTT
>JADGFE010000079.1 GCA_016744085.1 Kiritimatiellales bacterium
ATGATATACTTCGTGAGTAATGACAATTTAATTGCGTGATAATTCATCCTAAAATCATGGTTTTTTTATGTGATAGAAGCCCTTAAGGAAGTGCCATTCTGGACAGATGCGAAATTTATTCAAGTTGCGAACCCTGTCCGATGTGCCTCTCCGCTATTTACTGGGCCCGACTTGATGCCCTCTACTTTGCGGGCGGACGCGAGGACGCTGCTGCCGCCGGATTCGACGATGCATTACTTTATGAAGAAGTATCGAAGGACTGGAAAAGCCGGACTCTGAAAACCGAACAGCATTTAAGCGACGACGCGCGGAAAGTATTTAGCCGCTGGATCAGCAAACCGGACAAACAACTCTATTAATCAGCCCGATGGAAGTAATAGGTTACTCCTCCACCTTTTTCCTCGCGTAATAAACCGGAAGAAACCATCTGCTTAAGGGTTTTAAACATTTGATCCTCCGGCAGGTTATATTCACTGGCCAGTTGCTCACAGGTTGCCGGGTGCCGCTTAATCAATCCCATCAGGGCGTCTTCGCTGATTTCCATCGACTGAAGACCCTGCTTCTTAAAGGTCGCCGCAACATTTGCCTTGGGCCCAAACATCTCAGACAGCGCCAATAAGCGGTCTTCAGTTGCCGGCCTTATTCCTTTAACGGCAGGGGGGCGTATAGCGGTATTAATATCAATGCGATCGGGGTTGAGCGATTCAACTACTTCAACAATCTTTTGAACATTGTAAATCTGTGAATTGACTCCCTCCACAATGAACACTTCCACAGAAAGTTCCCCGGAATATTCTTCACGAAAAACACGCTCACCACTAATCAGCAGATCGAACGTTATACCCTGAGCCGGACGGTGAATCTGCTGAAAACTCGCTTCATCCCATGCGCTCAGTGTTACCTTTACTTTGTCTGCTAATGCCGCCCCAGCTCGGACTTCGGGGTCGTGCAACAAGGTTCCATTGGTCAGCAACACCGAATGAATCGAGGTATTTTTCTTCACCCACTCAAACACATCACCAAAATGGGTATGCAGTGTCGGCTCCCCAGAACCCGCCAGCGTAATATGATCGGCAGCTCCATCGGTCGCCCTCCAGCCATCCAGTTCCGCCAACACATCCTGCATCGACACATAATCGCCTCGTTCACTGATGGTACATGTAGTTTCACCGAGCTGACAGTAGGTGCAATCCATCGTACAGGTCTTGAACGGAATCAAGTCGACACCCAGCGAGCGACCCAGCCGCCGCGATGGCACCGGGCCAAAAAGATATTGATGAGTTTTAGACATGAACAAAGTATGCAGAGCTGTTTGAGTTGGTTCAAGCATGGACCACGTCAACCTGATCAGCGCGCAGACGCAGGACTTTATTTTTGACCGACAGGTTGAATTCCTGTTTCAGGAGCAGCTGGATGATTTCAGAACACTGACGATCGACAGCACCGCGGCCCGCAGTGAGCTCACCGAAAAAGTACTCGCCTACAACTTCTGCCGCGCCATCGAAATCCGTGCCCGGAAACAAGAGAATCTACAGCGAACGAGCTAACCGCCCAACTGACGTTGCGCCGTCTTTTATTCCTCTGTTCGGGCGCAGCCAAAAGACTTTGCGATAACAAATCTCGTGCTGTTTTGGTTTTCGACACCCTTTAGCTAAAATCTGAGCCTCGCAGTTTTGTATGTCGGCGATATAGGTCACGCTTGAATTTACGCTCCCCCTTATCGATTTCTCCGACGCAGCCCCAGCCCTGCCCCCCGACCGGAGCATTCGTATTTTGCGTTCCATTGTCCCCAGCCAAAACTACCGCCTCGGCACCGGTTGCCATAGAAACCCATAAGGCTATATAAATTATATTTCCGTATAATCCGGACAGTTTGACCATGCCGACATCAAAACTATTAGCTCATTTTACCAGCCTTGGCATTCCTATGGAGGGATGTTTTTGTCGTTGGCTGAGGCCTATGATATATTCCTCCCTTATGAACAAAGACCAAATCTATTCCAAATCGATGGCAAAAATTGCCGATTTTAGCTTCGATGCGCACGTTGCTGATGTTTTCAGCGACATGATCGAGCGCTCCGTGCCCGGCTACCGCTCCATCATAACCATGATTGAAACGCTGACGGGACATTATGCCCAGCCCGGCAGCACGCTCTACGATCTCGGCTGCTCGCTTGGTGCCGCCACCCTCTCGATGCGGCGCGGCATAACAGCAGAAGGCTGCACTATTATTTCGGTGGATAATTCCGATGCCATGGTAAAGCGCTGTCAAAAGGTTATGGATCGGGACCTGCACGATACCCCGATTGAAGTCCTTTGCGATGATATCCAGAACGTCGAAATCAGGGATGCCTCTGTTGTGGTGCTTAATTTTACGCTGCAATTTATTCCTCCGGAAGAACGCGTTTCTCTGCTCGAAAAAATCTATGCCGGCATGCGCCCCGGCGGCGTACTTATCCTTTCCGAGAAAGTGGGCTTCGACGATGCGCATGTGAACGAGCTCCTAACTGATATCCACCACGACTTTAAACGCTCTCATGGCTATTCCGATATGGAGATCAGCCAAAAACGCTCCGCTCTTGAAAATGTGCTGATTCCAGAAACAATTCCCGTGCACCGCAATCGATTGATCAAAGCCGGCTTCACCTCCGTCGATGTCTGGTTCCAGTGCTTCAACTTTATGTCCATGCTTGCCGTGAAATAATTCATCCACAGATTTCACGGATTACACTGATGACCTAATCCGCGAAATCTGCGTAATCTGTGGATTCTTATGAAAATTGATTATTCAGAATTTTATTCCCTGCTGAAAGACTCCTCGCTGGAACCCTGGATTGAGCTGTTGCCGGAACGTATTGCGCATGGTCTCCGCTACGAACGCTATGGCCTGTTGAAAGAATGGGAAGCTTCGCTGGCTCGCTTGCCTTCAATCCTAGACGCTACGTCCTCGTCGCTTTCCGCGAACTCAGCATGCGACGAGGACGTCGCGTCTACAAAACGGAGCATCGACCTCAGAAACGAAGTACGCGTTAATGGGCCGGAAATTAAAGGACTCGAAAACCTGCTTCAGACATTTCATCCATGGCGCAAAGGGCCGTACAACATTCATGGCGTGCACATCGACACCGAGTGGCATTCCGATTGGAAATGGGATCGTGTCCGTCCGCATATTAGTTCGCTGGAAGGCCGCACCATTCTCGATGTGGGTTGCGGCAACGGCTACCATTGCTGGCGCATGGCCGGCGAGGGCGCCAAGCTGGTCGTCGGAGTAGACCCCACCCCCATGTTTATCTGCCAGTTTTTCGCCATGAAGAATTTTATTCAAGATTCCCGCGCATGGGTGCTTCCCCTCGGCATCGAGCATGTCCCCGAAACTCCGAGTGCATTCGACACCGTCTTTTCCATGGGCGTGCTCTATCACCGAAAATCCCCGATTGAGCATATTGAGCAGTTGAAGTCATTCCTGCGCCCCGGTGGCGAGCTGGTGATTGAAACACTGGTGGCCGATGGCCCGGAAGGCTATTCGCTGATTCCACAAGGGCGCTACGCCAAGATGCGCAACGTCTGGTTTATCCCCTCCGTCCAAACCTTGGAACTCTGGCTCAAACGCTGTGGCCTGAAAGACATCAAGACCGTCGACATCAACACCACGTCGATTGAGGAGCAGCGAACCACCGACTGGATGGCCTTCGATTCGCTCCCCACCTTCCTCGACCCCAACGATCCCTCGAAAACCATCGAAGGCCACCCCGCCCCCAAACGGGCAGTGATAGTTGCAACGGTATAGAATAAATTCACCCCGCGGCAACATAGCCCTGCTTTTCCAATTTGACGACATGGACCCGGCCAAGCTTGACCCGCTTGCGCGCCTTCCAAAGATTGAAAGCATCCTGCATGGCCAGCCAGCTTTCCGGACTGCGCCCCAAAGCTTTCGATAGGCGCAAGGCCATTTCGGGGCTGACACCACTCTGCTGTGGGCAATCAGAATGATTTCTTTATCAGAGACCGCATTCAGAATATCCCTCAACCCGCGCTCTCCGGCCATCTGGCTGAATCCGGTCGATTTAAACCAGATGCTGACTACTCCTGCCCATTTACCAACCAAACCATCCCAATAGAATTCAATAACGGCGTCATCAGGTTTAAAAGCGATGGTCTCTTCAATTTTCCTATAAGACGCGCGCGCTTCACTGACATCGTTGTTAAAGCCGTGAACCAAGATAAACACGCGCTTCTTGTCTTTCAGGAAGCGGCCAATATCCTCCACCGTTTTTGCTTCGGCTTGTTTCAATTGCTTCGAACCATCTTTCCCCGCAGCCCGGAGCAAGGAAAACGTTGCTCCCGCCGCACGAGCGCATTAAGAGGAGCCGCCTAAAGGCGGGACTACATGCTTTTTATTCCATGCATACCGTGGTTAACTTCCAACCATGAATCTCTCAAAGTTTGGTAAAAAATTTACGCGTAAGGCCGGGATTACCCAGCTGATGGATGATCTGGGTGCCGCAATGGCGAGCGGCGATATGCTGATGCTTGGCGGCGGCAATCCGGCACATATTCCGGAAGTGCAGGATCTTTTCCGCGAACGCATGATGGAAATCCTCGCGGAGCCGAAGGGCTTTGAGTCCATGATCGGGAACTATGATGGATCGCGAGGAAACCAGGCCTTCGTCGAAGCGCTGGCCGAGCTGCTGCGCGAAACGTTTGGCTGGAATATTACCGCTAAGAATATTGCGCTGACCAACGGTAGTCAGAATGCCTTCTTCTGCCTCTTCAATTTATTTGCCGGCGATATGCCGGACGGCTCAAAAAAGAAAATCCTGTTTCCGCTAACGCCGGAATATATCGGCTATGCTGACGCGGGTTTGTCCGATGACTTTTTCATTGCGCGGAAACCAAGCATTGAGTTGCTGGATGACGGCCTCTTTAAGTATCATGTCGATTTTGACGCCTTGAATATCGGCGACGACATTGGGGCCATCTGCGTTTCGCGCCCCACCAATCCGACAGGGAACGTGCTGACAGATGCAGAGATTATGGAACTCGATGCCATTGCTCAGGAGCGCGGCATCCCATTCATTATCGACAACGCGTACGGAACGCCCTTCCCGGATATTATTTATACGGAAGCAAAACCGGTCTGGAACTCAAACACCGTGGTCTGCATGAGCCTTTCAAAATTTGGCCTTCCGAACCTGCGCACGGGCATTGTGATTGCCCGCGAAGAAATTGCCTCGGCGATTGCCGATATCAATGGGGTCATGCATCTGGCGCCCGGCGGCATGGGAGCCCGAATGGCTATCGATATGGTGCGTACCGGCGAAATCATGAAAATCAGTCAGGAAATTGTTCAGCCGTTTTATAAACGAAAGGCCTTCCAAACGTTGAAATGGTTCCGCGAAGAACTGGGAGACCTGCCCGTACGCATTCATAAGCCTGAAGGCGCACTCTTTTTGTGGCTCTGGTTTCAGGATTTGCCGATTACCAGCGCCGAGCTGTATGATCGGTTGAAAGAACGAAACACACTCATTATTCCGGGACACCATTTTTTCCCGGGACTCGAAAACGAATACTGGCAGCATAAACATGAGTGCATTCGCGTTACCTATGCTCAGGACGATGCCGTGGTCCACGAGGGCGTTAAGGTCATTGCTGACGAAATTAAAAAAATCTACATGAATGCGTAATGCGTAATTTTTGACATCCCCGACGGCTTGGTTTAGTCTGGAATTACTTTGTTTTACGAAAAATGCATTACTCGTTACGTATTAAAGGATCACCTATGAGATTTTTTCTTTCTTTGTGTTTCGCAGCGCTAATTTCAGCCGTTTATGCGGAGGACATCGTCCTGAAGGGAGGCGCGCGCATTCAAGCTCCGATCCTTAAAGACGCGGCTGATGCGCTTGTGCTGGACCTGGGTTATGACGTCCTGCGGATTCCGAGCTCCGAAGTGCTGGCAACGTATGTTGACGAAGCTATTGAGCCCTCTTTACCCACAGACACAAACCGACTTTACTCCATGCAATCACCGGACCGAATTACGACTTCAGAGGCTGCTGAACTCTATGCCCCGTCTGTCGTACTGGTAAAAACAGCGGCTGGTCTAGGCTCTGGATTTTTCATTAACAAGGAAGGCCATCTGATCACAAACTTCCATGTGATTGCTGGCGAAAAGAAAATTTCCGTCACGCAGTTCCTCCTGGAAAATAAAATCCTCCGCCGGGTTGTGCATAAAGAGGTCGAAATTGTTGCCGTGGCTCCTTTTCATGACCTCGCTTTTTTGAAACTTAAGGATTTTGATACCGAAATCACTCCGATCGTCTTTGCGCCCGAAGAAAATTTAAAAGTTGGAGAGCGGGTGTTCGCCATCGGAAATCCACTCGGGCTGGAGCGCACCGTCACCGAAGGCGTGCTAAGCCAGACCCACCGAAATTTTGGAGGCGTGCTCTATCTGCAAGTTGATGCACCGGTAAATCCCGGCAACTCGGGAGGCCCTCTCTTCAATGCCCGGGGTCAGGTGATCGGCATCATCAACATGGGCGTGCCCTCGATGGAAGGCCTGAATTTTGCGATTCCGGCCCGGCACCCAAAATATATTCTCGATCATATCGATGCCTTTGCCTACGACGCCGCCCGCCCGGAATCGGGATTCGTCTATCCTGACCCGCCGCGACGTCCCGGAAAATTTTCATCTGACCAAAAGGAGCAAAACGATGTCCCGTTGCATTAAACCACTTACCTTTTCGCTATTGCTCTGCCTTCCGCTGGCATCGTTCAGCTTGGAGCGTGCCGCTCTTTTGCCTCCAGAAGCACAAATGTATGCACGCGTTTCCAATACCATAACGTTCTGGAAAAAGCTGAAAGAATCATCGCTCGGCAAGCTTTGGGTCGATCGACAATTTCAGGATTTTATCGGCAACCCCGATATTGAAGTTTGGCATGAGCTCTTTTTCGCTGGTGATTCCGAGGCTGAAGATCAGGTTTTCCTGGAACAGATGAAAATGCTCACTGGAGAAGTGGTGCTGGCGTTTGACCTTAAAACAGCCGAACCCTATATCGTCGCTGCGATGAGTAAGGATGATTTTATCCGCGGCCTCGACCTTGACGATAAACTACGCGACGTAATTAAAGATCCCTTTGAAGTCAACAAAAGTACCTTTCAGAATGTGGAGATCGTTGAGCACATTAAAAATGTCGGAACTGAAGATCAAAGCTCATCCTGGCAAGCACATATCGATAATACGTTCATCCTTGGCTATTCCCTCGAATGGATCGAAAAAAGTATCGTCCAGCTCAAAAAATCCGAGATCAAGGAACCTGAAGGCAACCCAGTTCTTACCCTCAACCTTCCGCTCTCTCAGATTATTCAGCAGGAACTGGAGAACGATGGAGCGAGCGAAAGTGATATAGCCATGCTCGAAGCCATGGGCATTCTAGGCATCGAACTCTTCTCTTCCACCATCGAGTTCAAAGATGATGAAATCATTGCTGACAATATCCTTGGCATATCCGACCTTGAGAAAGGTTTATTTACCCTGCTGGATACAGAACCTTCTGAACTACCAACCGTGACCTTTATTCCGGACAACATTGCATCGCTGGAGATTGGGCGATTCAACCTGATGAAACTTTGGAAGGAAATACCGATCTATCTCACAGCATGCCAGCCCGGAGTTAAACCCCAGTTTGATATGATTCTGGGCATGATTCAGCAACAGGCCGGGATCAATCTGGAACAGGAGCTTCTTGCCCATCTCGGAACAAAATATGTGGCATTCTCCGTGGCGGAAGGAGAAACCCAATCATCGGTAGTTGCCGTTGATCTAAAAGACAGCATGGCGTTTAAACACGGAATTGAATCCGCACTATCCGCTCCTGCAATGCAACCCTATGTTGCAAGTGGACTCGAACTGACTGACTTTCTGGATCATACGATATATACGCTGAAGGATAGTGACCCGAACGATGCCATGGGCGTTGCGATTGCCGGAGATTATCTCCTATACGGCGACCAGAACGGATTACGGCAAGTCATTCGCAGCGAATCGAGCGATGCCGCCGCAAACCAAAATTTTGAGCGCAGTGAATTGGTACGGGGATTGAGGCAGCATGTGAGCCCTCGCGCATTTGGCTGCAGCGTTATCGACTGGAAGAAAAACATGGCCGTCATTGTACAGGAGCTGACTAAGCCGGAATATGTTTCTCTCATCCAGCAAAACTGGGCACGGAGCGGATCGCCACTTCCACCGCCGGATTTCAACAAACTACCTCCAGCCGATCACATTGCTTCCTTTTTTAATGTTTCCTATCAATACATCGAAGCCAAGGGCAATGGCCTGCATCAACAGATCATCCTGAAATACTAAATGGAATAAAGGCATGCGTATACTTAACACCCTACTGGCATCTGGTCTCCTGATTTTATCTACCGAAGCAAACCAAGAACAACGTGACTTTGGTTTCCAACCACTGGAAATCTACAAATTTAAACTGGGCTCATCGCGCCTGGTTGTGGCGGACATTAATAATGATGGGCTGGACGACATTCTCTTTGCCAACAACCATATCTCCCGACTTGAAATTTTGATTCGGAAATCGAATCCGGAGCCGCTTGAAGACCTCCCCGAGCTGGAGGATCGTTTTGAAGACAAGGGCATTATTGTCGATCAGGGTCTGAAGGCCGTCCGAGTGGAAGATTTAAACAATAGTGGGCGACTGGATATCATAACTTTTGGAACCGCCATCGGGCTCCAGATACGTTATCAGCAGGAAGACGGAAATTTTTCCGAGCCGGAACGTGTTTTCATTAAAGATCCCTCCTCGGTTGCAACGATTCAGGTTGCCGATCTAAACGGCGATCAGCTTAAGGATGTTCTCATCTGCCGGCGCGATCAGGCCGATCTTCACTGGAACAGCGCGCAGCAACCCTTTCAGGAAAAGAAGACGCTCACCTTTTCGGGCGATAAATGTTATTTCGGCGATGTTACTGATGCAAATAACGATGGGATTCCTGATCTCGCATTTCATTTCAATACGGCCCGTAATCCATTTAAGGTTCGCTATGGTAAAGGCGATGGTCTCTATGGAATTGAGCAACCTGTCGACCTGCCACAACGGCAATATATGGATATTCTACAAACCGAAGGTTCATTACCTCAGATCGGCATGGTGTTGCGCAACCGACTGGCATTCCGTACGTATGCTTTTTCTGAAACGGAACAACCTCAGCTTTTAGATGCGCAGGAAGTTTCTCCCGGACGCATCGGACTTGAAGGAACCACTAAGAAAAATGCACCGGCCTGGCTATCCGGCGATTTTAATGCCGATGGCTTCGGAGACCTTCTGGTGGCAGCTCCCGAATTGAGCCGATTGCACCTTTATTCAGGGGACGCTGATGGACTTAACCCTGAACCCGCCCGAATTGATACACTTTCAGAAGTAACTCGCCTATCCCGCCAAGCGGATGGAAACATTCTGGTCTTTAGTAAAAAAGAGAAAATTGCTGCCGTGCATATGGCAGATGATCTGGAACGCTTCCCTTCCATTATTAAAACCCCCGGTGATGTATTAGCGGCATGTGCAGTAGAAGCTTCTGATGAAAGCTGGTTTATCTGTAAAAATGATGACAAAGAACTTCAGCTCGTCAAAAGCGAGAAACAAGGAGAGGCCGTTTCCGCATACCCGCTGGACATGCAAAATGATCCAAGCGATCTGCTGGCATTCCAATTACCGGACAACAAAATCGGACTCATTTTTTTTATGGCTTATGACGCGCCAAAGATGATGCTGTTTAATGACGGTGCTCTCGAAAAACTCACCAGCGAATCCTTTCGTGCGCTGACCCAGCTGATCGCCTTGTCCAATATTAATCTCGGCGCCCCGGGCAACGGAACAGAACTGACCGTTTCGCAAGGCGCTATTGCCCGTCGCTTCGAATGGAAAGGCGACCGCTATGAAGTAACCCGTCAGCTCAACCCAGAAAATTCGAGGGGAGAACTTATTGCATCCTGTCCCTATACCTTTCTGGACGGCGCAAAAGGCACGCTACTTTATGATCGCAACACGGGCGACCTTGTCCGCTTTTCCGATGATGGCGCGGATTGGGGTAAAATTCATATTCCAGATGCCGATCAAACCATCTTTAATCTGATTCAACTGAAACATCCAAAAAGGGATCTGGTGATTATGCTGGACCGTACCGGACTCAATGAAGTTACAGGAAATGGTACCAAGCTCGACCTTGTATCCAGTGGTGAATATGTTTCCCCTTCGGAAAATGCACTGCTGTCTTATGCTAAACTCGTTAAGCTGGGAAATCCGCCCCGTCCTATGACTGCACTGGTGGACCCTTCAAACCGAGCCATTGAACTACTCAGTCAGCAGGATGGAAAACTAAAGAACGAACTCGTTTTTGAAGTCTATCTAACCTCCGACTTCGCTAACACGGGAAAATCGCGCGGAACCGAACCACATGATATTGAATCGGGTGATCTCAACGGCGATAATATCGGCGACCTGATTGTTCTCGCGCACGATAAACTTCTGATTTATCTCGGGGAATAATCTCCTCCATTCTTTCTGCGAAAACGGGCACTTATCCACAGAAGAAACAGTAAAAAAGCAATTGCCAAATTTCCCGTAGCACGGAAGATAGGTTCTGCTTTTCCAAAACCATTGGAAACGGGGACAAAAATGAATCTACAAGACCTGAATGAACTAAAGACAAAAGCGCTGAACGAAGCTCAGTCAGCCACGGATGCCAATGCGGTTGAAGCCGTGCGCATTGAGTATCTGGCTCGCAAGGGCTTACTCCCGAAAGTTATGCAGGAGCTGAAAAATGTTCCTGTCGAAGAAAAACCTCTCTTCGGGAAAGCGGTTAATGAATTAAAAAACGAACTGACGGAACTGATTAAAAAAAAGCAGGCCGAGTTTGCTGGCAGTGCCGGCTCGGCCGGAGTCGGCTTCGACCTGACGCAACCCGGACAATGGCAAGGTCTGGGGACCAGGCATCCAATCACTCAGATCACGGATCGAATTACCCAGATTTTTCAAACCCTCGGCTTCACGGTTGCTGATGGACCTGATGTGGAAACGGTCTGGAATAACTTTGATGCATTGAATACCCCTGCCGATCATCCTTCTCGTGATGAGCAGGATACGTTCTATCTTGAAAACGGCGATCTGATGCGTTGCCACACATCTCCAGTACAAGTCCGCTACATGATGGAAAACAAACCTCCGGTACGAATTATCTCACCGGGCCGCTGCTATCGACGCGACACGCCTGATGCCACACATAGTGCAAACTTTCATCAGGTGGAAGGTCTCTATGTGGATGAAAATGTTTCACTGGCTGATTTAAAGGGAACACTTTCCTACTTTGCCCGTGAGCTGATGGGGCCGGATGTTAAGATCCGGTTCCGACCTCATTTCTTTCCTTTCACGGAACCCAGTGTTGAAGTTGATTTCACCTGTCATGTCTGCCACGGAAAAGGCTGTCGTGTATGTAAGAATAGTGGATGGATCGAAATTCTCGGTGCCGGCATGGTAGACCCGAATGTATTTGGATCGGTTGGCTACGATACGTCCGAAGTAACGGGCTTTGCATTCGGCATGGGAATTGAACGCATCACCATGATTTTGTACGGCATCCACGACATTCGAAACCTCTACGAAAACGACGTCCGCTTCCTTTCCCAATTCTAGAAGAGCCCTTATGAAGATTCATAAGATCGACAGCCTTGGCGAATGCACCTTTGATTCACCATTGAAGGATAAGCTTGTTCGTTTTTATAACGGTGAAGCCATTGCATGTGATGACCGTACGAAAGACCTCTCATCACTTGACAACATTGACGACATTCAATACTTCGAACTTGCGGGACCGCGTAAAAAGCTGTTCTTCAACCCGAAAGATGTAACCGTAGGTATCGTTACCTGCGGCGGCCTGTGCCCCGGCCTGAATGATGTCATCCGGGCCCTGACATTCTGCAGCCTGGAAGGATATGGAGTGAAGCGTGTGCTGGGCTTCAAATACGGTTACGAAGGCCTGGTTGCAAAGTATTACCACTACCCCATTGAGCTGACGACCGATAATACGGACGAGATTCACGAAAAAGGTGGAACAATTCTCAAGTCATCCCGTGGTGCTCAGGAAACCGATGAAATCATCAACACGATGATTCACTATGGCGTTAATATTCTTTTCACTATCGGCGGAGATGGAACGCAGCGTGGCGCACTCGATATTGTCGAAGGCGTTAAGGCTCGAAAGCTTCCGATCTCCGTTATCGGCATCCCGAAGACCATTGATAATGACGTCGACCTGATTCAACGTTCATTTGGATTTGAAACCGCCGTTGAAGCGACATGGGACATCATCACCAATGCGCACTCTGAAGCCAAGGCATACCGCAATGGTGTTGGACTGGTTAAACTAATGGGCCGAGAATCCGGCTGGATTGCCGCCTCCTCGACACTGGCAAACAGTGCGGTAAATTTTTGTTTGGTTCCTGAAGTTCCATTCGACCTCCATGGACCGAATGGGTTTCTCTCCGTGCTTAAGGAACGGCTTAAACGCAAGGAACATGCCGTTGTTGTCCTTGCAGAAGGAGCTGGGCAATACCTCTTTGACTCCAGTAAGAAAACCGATAAATCGGGGAACAAAAAACTGGAAGACATCGGCCTGCTGATGAAGGACGAGATTAATAAGTTCTTCAAACAGGAACAAATGGAAGTAAACGTTAAATATTTTGACCCGAGCTACAACATCCGCAGCCGCAGGGCAAATGCCAACGACTCGATGTATTGCCTGCGGCTGGCTAACAATGCCGTACATGCTGCCATGGCCGGCAAAACCAATATGATCGTTGGTCTGCACCATGACCGACTTGTACATCTCCCCATTTCCATGATTGGATCGCGTAAAACCATTGATCCGCAGGGATGGTTCTGGCAAACGGTTCTTCAGGCAACCCATCAGCCTTCCCATATGGTAAACAGCTAGGGCATTTCCTTAATGAGATGCCGCCCGGAGGCTTTTGTTCGTAGACGTGACGTCCTCGTCGCTTGCCCCACAACACAGAGAATGCGACGAGGACGTCGCATCTACGATATTTCAATTGATATATGCTCTATTACATCCAGTTGAACGTTGAACTAAGCCGCTTCGCGTCAGGCTCTTGCCAAAGCATCCTTTCGGGGTAAAACTCTCGTTCACACCGGCATTCATGAAGGTGCCGGGTTGAA
>JADGFE010000080.1 GCA_016744085.1 Kiritimatiellales bacterium
CATCGAGAGTACAAAAACAAACCGAGAGGGAATTGTCTACGAAAATCGGTTTTTCATACCCGCATTGCCTAAAGGGCCTGTAGATGAAAAGACCATGAGCTTTAATGGCAGGCTGATAGAATGTGGTTGCATTCGTTGCCGCTGAATTCATCGTGGTATGGGAGTTAACAAAATGTTTCGATCCGAAAACTCCATTTTCCTCTGCATCGAAGGCGATGAATATGATGGTATCCCTGAATGAATAATCCTGTATGACCCGGGCGACTTCAAGGATGGCAGCAACTCCGCTGGCATTGTCATCGGCCCCGGGACAGACGGTTGGGTCGCCACTATTCGTTTCGTCGACGGTGTCATAGTGCGCCCCAATCACGTAAACATTGGTTCCGCCCTGGCCCAGCTTTACGGCCACAACATTATTACAGTTGGTGTAATGGAGTGACTCCGTACCACTCCAGCCATTCCAATTATATGTAAAAGGATCAAGCCAGGTATCGTATCCCATGGCTTGGAAATTTGAGGCAATAAAGTCGCGCGCGAGATCGTACTGGTAAGCCGGAAACCGGGTCGCGCCCGTGTCTGTGAATGCCCGTGATTCACCATCGCTGGTGAAGAGGCTGGGGAACCAGTTGGAATAGCTATTGGGCGTAATCTGTTCTGTATAATCGGTAATTGTTACCGCATTCGCGATGCCGCATGCCAGTAGGAATGCGACAGTGATACGGATTATGAAGCGGTAAAGCATAAAGTTTGGTACAACGTTGAGGCAATGTGTGTAAAGTGGTTTTACGGAGCAATACAGTTGGCTTTGAGGTGTTCCGAAACGCAAGACTCAGCTAGCGATTGAATTGCACCGGCAATCGTGGCTTCCTTCGCGAAGACATCCGGCTCTATGTTATGAAGTTTCAGTGCATCAGCCGTCGGCAATCCGATTACCGTGATGGTCTTACCGGATAGGGCTTTGATTCCCCACTGAGCGATGAATGATTCAACGCCGGAGGCGCTGGCAAAAAAGACGGCGTCAAAATCGGGGAGCTCTTCGTGAACGATGGCTTCGTTTTTGTAGATGATGAAGTCATCTACCTCGGCACCTAACTTACGCAACTCTTCCGCGAGCTGGGGCCCCGCCTTGTCGGCCCGCAGTCGTAGGATCTGATCGTCCCGTTCAATTTCGTCGCGGGCCATTTGAATGAGACCTTCGGCGCTGTATCCGGTTTCGGGAACGGCGTCAACATAGAGGCCGTGCGGCTTCAGTTCATCGGCGGTACCTTTACCGCAGACCATCAGGCGCGGGATGGTGCGCAGGTCGGTTTGCGTATTTTTAAGTAGCTCCATGAAACAACGGACAGAGGTGGGCGAGGTGAGTACCACCCAGTCGTAGGAACCAATGGGCGCGAGCTTTTGAGCATCTTCATAACGTGTTTTCAGCTTAATCAGGGGATGCTGAACCGGACGTCCTCCAAAATCGCGAACAAGCTCAACCGCTTTTTGTTGGATAGATTCCGAGCAGGTCAGCAGAACCTTTTTTCCCTGTAGTGCTCCTAACTCCGCTTTATATCGATAGGCTGTAGTCTCTCCAACCATGATCAGCCCGGGCTGCTTGGCGCAATGTCGCTGATTTGGTAGATCCCCCAGCGTAGTTTTAATCACCTTCTCATCCTCGCCGCCAGCATTGAATATAATGGCTGCGGGGGTGTCGGGAGATCGTCCATCTTCCATTAACTGTTCCGCAATCGGGATGATGGCCTTGATTGACATGTAGTAGATAACGGGAAGCTGGTTTTTCATTTCGCCATCGCATTGTGCGAGGGCTCCGCCGCTTTTACGCGGGGTCAGCGCCACGAAACCGCGAGACACATCACGACGCGTCAGCAGCATGCCGGTTCCGGTTGTTGCCGCCTGCAATGCACTGATGCCGGGAATGACGCGAAAGGGGATGTTCAGTTGTTCGAGTGCCGCCGTTTCCTCTGCCAGGCGACCGAAGATGCCGGGGTCCCCGCCTTTAAGACGAACCACGCGTTTGCTTTGCCGGGCGATTTCACAAATCAATTTGGTTGTTTCGTGCTGTTCCTTGCTATGAGCACCACAGCGTTTGCCGACATCGACCGTTTCTGCATGAGGAGGGAGCTCATCAAGCAGGGACTTATCGATCAGGGAATCGTAAAGGCAGACATCGCAACGCTGCAGGGCGCGGAGTGAGGCCATGGTACAGAGCTCTTTATTACTGACTCCAGCACCGGCAAAGGTGACGGCCTGCATGAAGAGGCTTCGCAGCGTCATGATTCGTTCGTCGCCTTCACGGAAAGTAACGGCCAGGTAGCCCTGTCCTTCAGAAACTTCCAGATCATTGAGTGAAACCCATTCCGTGATGCGATCTTCGATTTTTAGCCGAATAAGTGCGGCGGCGGCCATCACGACGATGTCGTAATCACCACTGTCGACCTGAGCAATACGCTCGTCAATATTTCCGCGGATGTTCCGCTGTATCCCATTCGGAAATCGTTGGGTGCAATAGTCGCCCCGTCTTTCGGAGCTGACGCCGATTACCGGATTATCAGGAAGATCAGAAACGGTTCGGCCTTTGGCAAGCACCAGCACATCGCGTGGTTCAGCACGCCAGGGGAGCCAGAACCAGTCAATCTTAGCCGGCATGGGATCCGGCAGATCTTTTGCACTATGCACCGCCAGATCAATGTCGCCGCGAAGCAGGGCATCATCCAGCTCCCTTGTAAAAAAATCGACTGGGCTTTCGCGTAGGTCGGTGGTGCGGTCGGTATCGCCTACGGAGGTAATTGGAACCGATTCGAATGAGACACCTTCCAGCATGCCTTCGATTCGATCAAGCGCTCCTCTCGATTGGGTCAGCGCAAGGCTGCTAGGCCTCGTTCCCGCCTTTAAAACTATTGGTGATCTTTTCATAGAGATCCTTGTTATCGGCGGCAATGGCCCGGCTACGGGAAAGTATATCGTTCATATCGGTCAGTTCGCGGCGGTACCAGTATTTCAGGCCGTCGAGATCCACCACGGACACATCAGCAGAAAGATCATCAAGTTCGGGGTCAATATTGCGGGGCATGCCCAGATCGATCACCCGTACGCGGCGTTCCTGATTGAAAAATGGGGCATGAGCCATGTGCAGAATGTGTCCGGGCGCATCCGTGGCGCTTACGATGACATCGGCCTCAGTGATACGATTTTTCATATCATTAAATGTGCAGAGTTCCACCTTGTCTTCCCACTCATCGGAAACTTCAGGTTTGTTGACGTGGTAACACCAGATAATTTTACCAACCTTTGGATAGCTGTCTTTCACGAGGCCTTTTCCAATCATACCGGCACCCAGTACCATGACGGTGGAATTGGCAAGATCGCAGCCATCGGCCTCAAGATAGCGCAGGGCAAGATCTTCAATTTCATAGCTATGCAGCAGGGGGGCAACCTGGTTCTTGATCTCTTTAGAAACCCGCAGGGCTGAATTCACCCATTCCTGCGTCATGTTGCCGGCCCAGCCCCGCGTCTTGGCGGTTTCGAGCGATTCCTTCATTTGCGCGGTAATATGATTTTCACCGGGCGTCTGCGATAGCATGCCTGCGGTGACCAGGCACATATGTTCAAAGGCTTCCTTGCCGGTCTTTAGATAAAACTTGTCTTCCTTCAGATGGGTGAAGCCCATGATATGGCGAAGAATTCCATTGTTTGCAGTTTCCTCGGAAACCACTGAGATAACTTCCACGCGGTTGCAGGTGTTGAGGATCATGAATTCATGGAGGCCCCAAAGTTGCATAATCATAAAGCCGGCGCGTTCATAGCGGGGGCCGGTCAAATGGTAAGGTTCGCGCTCTTCCACCGTAAGGCAGTTATGGTCGGTGCCAACCACGACGAGATGCGCGGATTCCATCATTTTGAGATGACGGGCCAGACTGTTTTTAACCATTTTGGACTGCCGGCAATCATTTCCACCGGAGGAAACGGATACGGTCAGTTGGTTATGACGCGTAATGGCCGGCGTCGTAAAGTCGCTTTCCGCCCAGTTGCCGTCAACACAGCAGCAAAGCACATGCTTGGCTCGGCAATATTCAAGTACCTTCTTGTTAAGGCCCCGGCTGTTCGTGGCGGCATAAACAACAAAAGCATCTTCAATATCGTGCTCCTCAAACTTTCGAACGGTATGCGCGACCAGGCCTTGCTCAATCAGCGAGCCCAGTTCTTCGCAGACCTCGGGGCTGACCACGGCCACCTTGGCATCGGCCTTAAGCAGGAGCCCGATTTTGCGTGTGGCAACCTTTCCGCCGCCCACAACCAGGCAGGAACGCCCGGATAAAAAGAGGTTAATATGCATGCCGTTATGTAGATTGTCTTTTTCAGTCATGATTAGTATCGTTTGAAATCATTAGACCAAAGCCCGTATTAGTTGGCTAGGCCAGATTCCTCAATTCCCTGCAAAACTCGAAAAGATAGGTAAGGATGCGCTGAAATGCAAGGGGGATAGACTTCAAATGTTATAATATTAATCGACATAGTCAGGGCGGATTTCTATATTCGCTCAAATTTTTAGAGAAAGGAAAATTCCAATGAAATATAGTATTTTACTACTTATCGCTTCGTTATTTTTGATGACCTCCTGCGGACGGGATGAACCGGTCAGCTATCTGGTTCCTAAGGAAGAGTCTTCAGCGGCTCCATCAATGGCATCCGCGTCGGCTATTCAGGCTGCACCAGCAGTCTCTGCCCCGAAAGCAGCATCTGGTTCAGGTTTTACAGCAGACCTGCCTGACGGGTGGACTGAAAAGCCAGGTTCGGGCATGCGTAAGATTAGCTATTCCATTGAAGGAACCTCGATCGACTTCTATCTCATTTCTCTATCCATGGGTGATGTGACCAGCAACGTCAACCGCTGGCGCGGACAGGTTGCTCTGGGCGATGCCACAGCAGAAGATATTTCCAAGGATCTTGAAACGTTTAAGGTGGCTGTTCATGACGTAAACTATATCGAAATCTATAATGAAGAAGGCGGAAAGGGCATTATTGCCGCCATCGTGGACCTGGCACCGCAATATTGGTATTTCACGGGAAAAGGTTCGGTTGAAGAACTCAAGGCGCATGCTTCAGACATCCGCGCGTTCCTGAAGTCCATTAAATTTGACGGCCATAATCATTAATGAAAAAGATCATCGATTTTTTCTTATCTCTTAAGCTTACCGTTGTATTGCTGGCATTAAGTATGGTGCTGGTTTTTGCCGGAACCCTTGCGCAAGTAGACAAGGGGATCTGGACGGTAATGGATCAGTATTTCCGTTGCTTCATTGCAATCATTGAGCTTTCTATTTTCTTCCCGCGCACGTGGAACGTTCCAAATCTTCAGATTCCTTTCCCCGGCGGTTTTCTGATTGGAACCCTGCTTACGATCAATCTGGTTGCCGTGCATGCGGCCAGCTTCAAGATTCAGACCAACGGAATGCGTCGTATTGTTGGTGTTGCGATGCTACTGGCCGGTATTCTGGTGACCTGTGGGGTCATGTTTGGCTGGGGCACGGCTCCGGTTGCGGCCACAGATAGTGATGCCTTTTGGCGTGTGTTCCTTCGGTTGGGACGCGGTACGCTAGCGGCCGTGGTCTTCTATATTGCCTGTGTTTTACTTTATCGTAAGCGGGCCGGCATGGTTCTGCTGCATGCGGGCATTCTGTTTCTACTGATCGGTGAATTCATTACGGCGCTGTTTGCCGTCGAAGCCACTATGACGATTAAAGAAGGCGAAACCGTCAACTTCATCGATCATTCCCAGCGTTTGGAACTGGCCTTCACCGAAAAATCGAATCCCGATCACGACACGGTAACCGTTATTCCTCAGAGAAAACTCAAGAATGGCGCCACCATTAAGGCCAGAGATTTACCTTTCGACATAAAGATTAACCGCTACATGGTCAACTCCAGCCAGCCGCGTCCGCTGCAGGGTATTCCAGAAGCACTTAAGGAAAACTATCCTCAATACGAAGGGTATGGCGGCCGCCTCTATATGGCTGAAATGCCCGAAGTAAGCGGAGCAACCGGAGCTCGAAATGCGCCTGCCGTTGATGTTGAATTTTTTGATCGGGCTTCCGGAGAATCGCTGGGCCGCTATGTACTCAGTTTGTGGATGTATCCAAATTTTGTAAACCGCTCCTGGGATATGCCAACTAACCTCAAGGTTGGCGGTAAGGATTATGCGACCTATTTTCGGTTTCATCGCGAATATTTAACGTCACCTAGCGGAAGTCCCTATTCCATTAAGTTGCTCGATTTCGTTCATGAAAAGTATGAAGGCACACAAATGCCCAAGGATTTCGCGAGTCAGATTCATCTGATTAACCAGGGCGACGATGTGGATCGCGAACTGCGGATCTGGATGAACAATCCGCTGCGCTATGCCCGGCAAACATTCTACCAATCCGGCTTTCTTCCTGATGACGGCGGTACCGTTTTACAAGTTGTACGTAACGACACCTGGATGATTCCTTATCTCTCCTGCATGATTGTTTTTGTTGGCATGGCCGCGCAGTTTGTTCAGTCGTTTAGTCGTTATCTCCGGAGGGACGCCTAATGCGCCGCACCATTACCAATATCATTGTTGTTATTCTCGCATTTTGGTTTTTCCAGAAAGGGATCCGACCAGAAGAGCAAACCGAAACAGAATTTCAGATTAATGCCTTTGCGCATTTACCGGTTAAATTCGACGGGCGTAAAAAACCCATCGATACCGTTGCCCGCAATCTGCTGACGGTGCTTTCTAGCAAGCAGTCTGTTCGGACGGACAGCGGAGAAAAAATCGAAGCAGTTCAATGGTTGCTCGATAATATTGCCGGTCGGCCGGAAGCGGTGGACTACAAGGTCATCCGCATTGAAAGTCTGGATGTGCTTTCCAGTTTGGGACTGGAAGAGCGTAAGCGTTTCCGTTATTCCTACCGCGAGTTACTTCCCAGTTTAACCAAACTGGATGGGGCAGCACGTTCCGCTTTTGCGAAGGAAAATAAAAGTCGGGATCTTTATGACCGACAGGTCATCAAGCTTGCGAACAAACTGTATCTCTTCCAGAACGTGATGAGTTCATTCGAGGATCCCTCTTCGATTCCGCAGGATCAGCTGCTCGGAACAGCGCAACGCTATATGCAGTTGGAAAACTATTCCATTCCGCTGGTGATTCCTCCAACGGCTGGAAATAATCGTTGGCGCCCGCTGATGAGCACCCTGTTGGCAGCACACCCCGCGATGAGCTCAATCGGTCATGATGTGGATGTTTCAGCAGATCCGCTTGCGGTTCATATGGGCGTCATGCTGGCGGCCTACCGTGAGGGAAATGTTGACGTGTTTAATGGAGAACTGATGGAGTTCGGTGCGCGGATTCAAACCGATAGCCCAGCTGTATTCGAAAAGATTTCCTTTGAGGTTTTTTATAACCGGCTCAGCGCGTTCATGAAATCGGCCCAGCTCTATCTGCTGGTTTTTGTATTGAGCTGTTTTGGATGGCTGTTCCGTAAAGAAGGCCTGCTCAGTGCGGCGCGCGTGCTGATGGTCTTCGCTTTTATTCCGCATACATTCGCCATTGTTGCCCGCGTATTCCTCTCTGGATATCCGCCGGTGACGAATCTGTATTCTTCAGCCATTTTTATTGGCTGGGCCGCAGTTGCCGCCGGGATTATTATTGAATTTTGTTTCCGCAAAAAAGCGGGTGGCATAGGAAACCTGGTTGCCGGTGTTGCCGGATTTTCAACGTTGCTGATTGCTCATTTCCTGGCCGGTGATGGCGATACGATGGAACAGATGCGCGCGGTGCTCGATACCCGTTTCTGGCTGGCTACCCATGTGATCACGGTCACATTGGGCTACATGGCCACCTTCGTTTCCGGAACCATTGCTGTCTTCTATATTTTTTCCGGACTGTTTACTCGCCGACTGGACGAAGAAACGGAAGATGGCATGTATCGCATGATGTATGGCACCACGTGCTTTGCCCTGTTGCTCAGCTTTGTGGGCACCGTTCTTGGTGGTCTTTGGGCGGACGATTCCTGGGGTCGCTTCTGGGGCTGGGATCCCAAGGAAAATGGAGCACTACTGATTGTGATTTGGAATGCGATTATGCTACATGCTCGCTACGGGAAGATGGTGATGCATCGCGGATTTGCGGTTATGGCGGTATTTGGAAATGTGGTCACGGCATGGTCTTGGTTCGGCGTTAACCAACTTAGCGTGGGGTTACACTCCTATGGCTTCACCGATTCCGCCAGCTTTACGCTAGCGATATTCGTCGTCGTGCAGATGGTCATCTGCCTGGCCGGATTAACCCCGGCCAAAAAGTGGAAAAGCGGCACGACCCAGTAGGCCGGAATACGCTAATCGGCGTGCAGCATAAGCGATTCGATTAGCGTTCCCATTTTTTCGGGATCCGCAGTCAGCGTGAGATAGGAATGGTTGAATTTAGATCCGGTCACCCATTTGTTCCCGCCGGTTTCATCAGCGACGCAGTATCCGTTTTCAACTCGGCCCCAAAAAGTTTCGACCCCGTTTCGCACGGCGTAGAGTATTGCAGTTTGGTCGAAGCTGAAGTTATCTTTTACATGCCGCTTATAATACATTTTGATCCAGGGCATACGGGGCTTATGGATCCATGGGGCATTATTGAAAAAATATTGATAACCTACAAAGAGCGGTGATTCGGGATCGCTAATATTTGCTCCGCTCATAATAGGGCGACCAATTTCGAGTCCGATAAAGGTGATTGGACTCTGAAGATTTTCTAATACAAATTTAGTGACGCCTGGCGCATCACCATCAAAGTTCCATTCATTTTCTCCTTCGGGGAAATAGCCGCCTGTAATCACGAACTCTTTGACCTTTTTTTCGATCAGTTCTGCGCCGGACAAGGGTGAAAATTCATCCGCTTCGGAGAGCAAAAGCGCCTGTATGTTCTGCAACGGCCCAATCGTTACAATCACAATGCTATGATCCTCACTTTTTTCCAGCAGCTTACGGTAGAGGTCGACTGCATTGTGTCCATCTCTCAGTTCGGTTGAATGTGGAAAATTCTGAGCCAGCACTCGGTTATAGTTCCAAGCTTTATGATAAACGCCGATTTTACGTGATCCGATGGGAATGTTGGGGCGCCCGTAGAAATGGTTCACGGCTGAGACGGCAGGAACCGCATATAATTCTGTTGTTGCACATATCACGGCCAAAAGCTCGCATTCATCCTTGTCCAACAGGCGGTGCAGCATGGCCAGTGCTCCAAGATCATCGGCATCAATTCCAATATCGGTATCAAGTATGATTTGTGGTTTTGCTGCAGCGGTGTTCGCTGAGGAGAGTAACAAGGTAGCAAAAATTATGAACACGAACCTGATCATCTAACATCCTATTACTATTATATTGAGTAAGTTTTTTTATGATACGTTAGTCAACTAATGTGCGAGTTAAAATCAAGCAAGATTCTATAAATTAAAATGGAATATAATGTCTAGTCAGGATTTATAAAAACCCCGCCATCAAGATGGACTGGCGTTCTGTGGAGGCCTTATTTGTGTCTTTATGGCTCAAATAAGGTGGCAATAATTTGAATTGATAATATTGCGCCGTTATGGCACAGTTTTTCCATGAAACCGGGATTTTTTGATAAGTTGATCGATCGACTCGACCATTTGGATAAAGGCAGTCTTCAAACCTATTTCCTACGCCTGGCGCGTGAAAAGGGTTTGATGGAAACCATCTTCCAAGCATTGGAAGAGGGTATCATCGTGCTCGATCCGGAGGCGCAGATCAGTTACGCCAACCGCGCTGCCGAACAGTTTTTAGGCTTTAAGCTCGAAGATGCCTCTGGCACCAAGATTGAGCGCTATCTGAAAGATATCCACTGGGACCTCGTGCTCGATCTTGATGAGTATGAGTGGAGCCAGCTGGTTCGTCGTGAAATCGAGATTACCTACCCGCAGCATCGCTTCATGGAATTCTATGTCGTTCCACTCGCGGCCGTCGATGAAAACGAAGAAGGGGCTGTCGTGATTTTCCGCGATGTCACCCGCGAACGGGAAACAACGGCCGAGTCGATTGAGTCTGGGCGCTTGCATGCGCTCAGCTTATTGGCGGCCGGCGTGGCGCATGAAATTGGGAATCCGCTCAATTCCATCAATATTCACCTGCAGTTGCTCGATCGTGAAATCAGCTACCTCGACAACGAAGAGGCAAAGAGTGAACTCAAGGAACTGGTCGATGTGTCCCGCAAGGAAGTGGGGCGGTTGGATACCATTATCCGGCAGTTTCTGAAAGCGCTGCGCCCGTCATTCCCGGAACGGAAACCGCATAAGTTGGCGCTACTGATCGAGGATACACTCGGGGTGATGCAGCATGAAATCACCGATCGACGAATGTTGGTGGAAACTGATTTCCCGGAAGATATCCCCGCAGTGGCGGTCGACGACACTCAAGTGAAGCAGGTTTTCTTTAATGTCATAAAGAACGCGCTACAGGCGATGGAAGATGGCGGCATTCTTAAACTTGAAACCTATTTGTCGGATCGTTTTGTCAGTGTGGTGGTTGAGGATAATGGATTGGGTATCGATCCTGAAAAGCTCGGCGCCATCTATGAACCGTTCCATACCACCAAAGCAGAGGGTACCGGCCTCGGCATGATGATCGTTCAGCGAATCATGCGCGACCATGGCGGAGAAATTGAAATCAACTCCGAACCGGAGAAGGGAACCCGACTCACATTACGATTCCCGCGCGAGGATGCCCGCTTAAACCTTTTGGAAGCTCCCGAACAGGAGAAAGTGAATGTCTAAACCTGTCGTGTTGATTGTAGACGATGAAAAGAGTGCGCGGGATGGACTGGTTCGAGCCTTGCGGCGCGACTACCGTGTTTTTGCCGCAGAGAATGGAACCTCGGCACTGGAAGTATTTGCCAGCCAGCAGATCGATGTTTTGTTAAGCGATGTGCGCATGCCGGGCATGGATGGCATTACCCTGATGCAGCGGGCGCTTACCAATAATCCAGAACTGACCTGCATTATTCTCACGGCATATGGCGATGTTGAACTGGCGGTGGATGCCATGAAGCATGGCGCGACCGATTTCATGACCAAGCCAATCAACCTCGATAAGCTGGAGCTGGTATTGGACCGGGTGCTGAAGGCAAAAAAAATTGAAATCGAGAACGAGCAGCTGAAGGTGCAGCTTGACAGTAAGTATGGTCTGGAAAATATTATTGGCCGCTCCGCACCGATGCAGGAAGTTTTCGGCACGATCCGGCAGGTGGCCGCTTCGCGCGCAACAGTTTTGATTCAGGGAGAGAGCGGCACCGGCAAGGAGCTGGTGGCCAAAGCAATTCATCAGCTGGGCCCGCGAACCAATGGACCCTTCGTTGCGGTTCACTGCGCAGCCCTTTCGCAAAACCTTTTGGAGAGTGAGTTGTTCGGCCATGAAAAGGGCGCGTTCACCGGAGCGATGGAGCGTCGTATCGGCCGTTTTGAAAAAGCGGACGGGGGATCACTCTTCCTTGATGAAATCAGCGAGATCGATCCATCAGTGCAGGTGAAGATTCTGCGCACATTGGAAGAACGGCAGATTGAACGTGTCGGCGGGGACACACCGGTTGATGTCGATGCCCGTCTGATTGCGGCGACCAATCGTGACCTGAAGGGCATGGTTGATGAAGGCGATTTCCGAGAGGACTTGTTTTACCGTCTTTACGTTGTCGTGATCACCCTGCCGCCATTGCGAGAGCGGGAGGATGATATTCTCCTGTTGCTGAATCATTATCTCGCCGTCTTCAATGAAGAAAATAACAAGCAGATCGAAGGGTTCACCCCGGCGGCTTATGACATGTTGTCTGCTTACGGCTGGCCGGGTAATATTCGAGAGTTGCGGAATCTGGTCGAACGAATGGTAGTTTTGGCGCGCGGCAAAGTACTCGATATTCAGGATATACCGTCGCTGGTTCGGGAAAAATCCTCAGGTGGTGGTGAGGTACGTATTGATGCCGAACTGACTGTCGATGAAATGGAAAAGCGTATGGTGGTTCAGGCCTTGGAAAAGACCGGTGGCAATCGGACCAAGGCGGCAGAAAAATTAGGAATTAGCCGCCGCACGCTGCACCGTAAGTTGAATCAATATGGGATTAATTAGTACGTACTGCGTATTAGGAGGGAATCAATATGTTAAAACGAGATGACGCGGTTTTAGTTTTCATTGATGTGCAGGGAAAACTGCACGGCATCATGAACGATAAAGAGATTCTGGATGGCAACCTGGAGCGCATGGTCCGTTGTGCTCAGTTGTTGGAAATTCCTGTTATTGGGACCGAGCAGATACCTGAAAAACTGGGAACCACCAATGAGCCATTTCTGTCGATGCTTGCCAATGCTCCCATGCTTCCAAAAACCGCCTTTAGCTGTTGGGGCGAATCGGCGTTTCGTGATGCATTTAAATCGCTCGATAAAAATCAGGCCATCCTGATCGGGATTGAAACCCACGTTTGTGTTTATCAAACCGCACTCGATTTGCTGGAAGAAGGAGTGGAGGTTTTTGTTATAGCCGATGCTGTTGCCTCACGGATCCCCGAAAGCAAGCAACTTGCCATTCAGGCCATGCGCGATGCGGGGGCAGAGATTATTCCGACTGAAACCGCGCTGTTTGCTTTGCTGTGTGATGCCGCCGATCCATGTTTTAAGGATCTTCTCAAGCTGATCAAATAAGCTTATCATTCCTCCAGTCAAATGGAGGAAATATATGATGAGTGGATTAACGGAAAAACACTATAAATCTTGTAAAGACGATGTAAGCCCCGTGACTCCCGAAGCTGCGACACGAGACGGTTTTATCTGTGCTGAAAAACTCGACGTTCTACAGTTGAGCTAACCGGACTCCCTTTGGTTTTTTGTGTCTCGATACCCATAGGCTTGGCGGGTGAGCCACCCGATCTTGTTATTAAGCCCTTCGAGCCGTTTTAGTATCGTTTTGGCCATCTATTTTAAGCAGTGGATGCC
>JADGFE010000081.1 GCA_016744085.1 Kiritimatiellales bacterium
CCCTCCAACCCATCCTTATTCCTTACCCTTCCGGACACTGACTTTCGCAATTATCTACAGGAAGTGGACCACTTTATTCGGGAAGCACCGGAAATCACTGCGGCGATCGAGTGCGACCTCGACGCTCATGCCCGGGAGAAAAAATTGCGTAGAATTCAGGGTCGGAACCTTAAGATGCCTGCAGCCATCACGACGTTGCATCACGGCCCGCAGTGAGCTCACCGAAAAAGTACTCGCCTACAACTTCTGCCGTGCCATCGAAGTCCGTGGCCGTAAAGAAGAGAATCTACAGCGAACGAACTAACCGCCCAACACGTTATCCCAATCCAATATCAGCGTACCTCCTCAGAAGAACTGTGCCTGTGTAGCGTAAAAGATCGAGTAAACAAAGGGTTTGATCCCTGATCTTCGATCAACTGACGTTACGCCGTCTTTTATTGTCCTGTTCGGGCGCAGCCAAAAGACTTTGCGATAATAAATCTCGTGCTGTTTTGGTTTTAGGACACCCTGTGGATATAGTTCAAACCGTTTGAGTTCAGGTAGTTGTAGGATTTATAAAATGATTCTGAAGAAAGTTGAAAATTCATATTTATTACTTGCGGCTGAAAGTTTGTGGTGTAGGTTGGTCGTACACTGAAGAAGAAGGAGCGCGCTTGTTCTGGATTCTGTGGGTAGGTAAATAACAAGGAGAGAGTTATGGATAAATGTTGTTGTTTAAAAAAAACTAACAAGGAGATGTGCAAATGAAACGGAAAATGAAATATCTGAATTATATAGTGGGCGCCATTATGGCCTGGACCGCTAGTTGTGCGATGGCGACCATATATACATGGGAAGGGACTACTGATGGAAATTGGTCAAACGCTGCAAATTGGAGCGTGGCTGGTATTCCGATCGTTAATGGCGACGGTTCTGTAGTTAGCCAGGCCAATACGATCACGATTCAAAGCGGTGCCAATGCGCCCGCATCGAACATTCCCGCCTTTTCGTCGAAGACTCATACACCAAATTTGGGTACGCCCCGCTTCAATATTGAGGCGAATGCTTCATTGACCATCTCCCCGGATAACTACACCACGGAGGCAAGTGTAAGCCCCCCTGGCGTCGCCGTCACCATTGCAACCAACGCAGCGTTGACGTGGGAGAATGCGGGAAAAATAACGCTGGCTCGTAACGTCTCTGATCAGACCTACAATATTACGGGGGGTACTATGATCTTTGATACACCTCAACTTAATATAATCTATGGATCCGGTAAGGCTTCCATCTTTAATCTGGATGGCGGCACGTTGGATCTGTCTCAAGTGGACTCATTGTATTCATCCAGAGCTAGCACCGGCGACTTCAGCAGTTTATGGGGAAAGATTAATTTAATGAATGGCTCCACTGTCGATGGAGCTACCTGCCGCTTTAGGCGCTCGATTATTGATGGAAATCCGGCAATGGTCTTCGATATTCAGGATACCAACAGTGTTATAACCATTAGAAAGGGGGATATATACGGAGATATTTTTTCCCTGCAAAGTGAGTTTGGGTCGACGTTCATCAGCTCTACGCTTGGCAACACGAATCTGGTGGCAACGGATGAGGGGTCTTATTTCAAAGTCGATGCCTCAGGAGTAGTCACTATTCCTGCCTTGGCAAAAGATGACTATGAGACCGATGTCCTTGGCGCGAAACCAGTGAAAGCCAGCAGTGTCTCTCCATCTACTCCCGGTGCAGATCTTGCCGTGGTTGTTGTTGGGGGAAGCACCAATATTGCGGGAACAGGACAGGCTGTTCGTTTTCTGGATAACAGCTCAGGAGGAGGTCGGTTGAGTTATAACTTGTCCGCCTCTGCTGCTACGCAAAAATCAGCCGTACAGATTGATTTTTCATTCGCTTCGCTGACCAACCTTACCGCCAGTATGGGAATCTCTTTCTCTGTAGGCGGATATGGAGCGAATCCGGGAAACGGCAATAATCGCCATATATATTGCTCGCTGAGAGGTGACTCAACAATTGATTTCACGGGCAGCGCCGGTCATGCATTAATGGCATCGAATAACACCTTGAGCGCCTTTGTCAATGATCACGACAATCATACCATCCTTTATGAAGGCCCTGACGCTAGCAGTTCGAATACACTGGCACCCAATTCGGTGGCCTACTGGCTGAATGGCTCTCTAACGACGACGGCCCTGATGGATGACGATCCCACATCGGGCGGCACCGTCCATAATACAACCAATAATATTGGATCCGTTAGCTTCAGTTCTCACAGTAGTTCATTGGGGGTGGATTACGTGATCGATGACCTTGTGGTCACGGAGCTCGTTGAATTTGAGGGTACCGGAGGTCCCGGCGATAGCTTACTCCCCTTCCTAATCACCTTTGAGGATCAAACTCCTGGTGTTGAGTTGACCGGTGCGGATGAGTTTGGGCATAGCGACACTTCCTCCAATCATATCTGGGTTGTCGGAAGCAGCACCAACACGGCAGGCACAGGTAATGGCTTGAGTTTTGTCGATGATGATTCGTCCAGTGGCTTACAGTTGGATTATGATTTTGTTGCCGAAAATTCAGCTAAGGTTTCGGCGGTTCGGATGGATATTAAAGCTTCCTACGTAACGACAAATGGTCCGACGGACGGCCCATCCATTCGCTGGGCTGTTGGTAACTATGGAACCAAGTTGGGCAGCAACTCTCTTCGCTATATGGCTGTTGCCTTCCGTGCTAATGGAACGGTGGTCTATGCGCAGGAAATATCTGGTTCCACCGCAGTCACTAATCAATTACTTGTTGGTTCAAATGAAATCAGCATGTTCGTGAACGATTACGATAGCCTTAGCATTCCTTATATGGGGCTGGATAGTAGTGTATATGAATTGCCTCCAAACAAAGCCGCGTTCTGGCTGAATGGTTCGCTGGTTACATTCCCTGGAGGTGCTGAGCACACCGATCTTCAGCTTGCTGCGGCAACTGATGGAGGAACAATCGGTACTTCGGAAGGAAATCTAGGCAGAGTTAGTCTTAACTGTGCGACAAGCTTTTTGGGCGTCAACTACATCATTGATGATATCGGAGTTACGGAGCTCTTTACATCCCTTGATGGCGATTCCTACGAGGATTGGATGAATTTGTATACCAATCAGACGAGTGAGGTGGAATTGACCGATGACCCGGATGGCGATGGTCAAGAAAACCTGTTGGAATACGCCATAGGATCAAGCCCGGTCGACCCGGTAAGCACCATTCGGGTATACAATGAATTAGACGGTGGAAGTAACTGGCTCTACCATGTCTATAACCGTCGCACCGATGCCTCCATCCGTAAGCTGACCTACACAACCCTCAGCGGAAATGAGTTACTCAATGTTGGCACTACGAATGTGTTGTCTGATTATGGAGTAAGTGCCGGATCGTTAGGCTTCGAATCCGTCACGAATCGCATCCCGACCGATGTGGATAGCCAAGGCTTCATTACCTTGGAAGTGGAATTAACGGAGTAACGAAGTAAATCCCGCTCTCACTCGGCCCCGTTTACGGGTGCTGGGTGTGGGTTGGGGACCGTCCAGTCTAAAATCCTGTAGTTTTATGGTGATCGGAAGATCACTACTTTAGTAGAATAAGAATTTATACCTTCATGAAGTACCATTTTCAGGCGGATTGTGATGTCCCACCACGGCACCGATCCTGAGCGTTCCAGCCAACCTTCCATAGCTTGCTTCGCCTTCCCTCTTAGAGTAATCCCTTTCGGATAGGAAGCTTGGAATTTTCGCGCTGGGGTGCGTATTCCTTTCCATGAAAAGTTGCCTGCTCTTTTCAATACACTTTCTGCGCTATCGAGCAAATAGCCATTCCACGACCTCCCCAGTAGTGTTTTCATTCGTATCCATGCCCAGCAAGTTATCAGGCTTTGGCCTAGCTGCCTATGGGGTCGGAGAAGAGGCGTATGCGTCGCAAAGTCAGGGTCTTTTGTTTTAGCGGCGTAACTTCTCCGGGTTATGAGGTTGAGTGGCGGTAAGGTTGATACTTGTTTTTTTCTCGATATTTAATGAGCTACGTAGTAATATATTCTCTAATTGTGATGGCTGAATATGCATGCTTATCAAGCAGTAACACGTTGTGATTGATCGAAACGTTTGACAAGACCTCGCGGTGAAATACGGTGTGATTAAGTAAGAGGTGGGATGAAGGTTCGCAGACGTATTTTTCCGATATTTGTTGCGTTGGTTTCTTGCTCTGTTTTAATTTTCATTTCGATTCAAACGGAGGCTTGCGATGGCGATTTCGATGGATTGCCAAGTCTGGTGGGAATTTAAATATTTTTACGAATGCAATAAATGGGGTTGTTTCCGGTTGGCACGATCGAGTTTGAGTTGAGGTGCGTATCGCGAGAGGATAATGCTCCTGTTCGCCTATCCAACGAGTACACTCACGCCGTAAGTTGATCGCTAGTATTCTTGAAAGAAGGAATAATTTAGAAATGAGAATTCAAGTTTGTTATATATCTATGATCGTTATTGTTTGGGTGCTTTTCGGTACTCTTGGGATCGCCCATGCAGAATCGAAGCCCTCATTCAGTTATCCTGTTTTGGAACACAATATTTCTGAAAAGGATCGCGCTAAACTCGAGCGGGCGGTTGGTCCAGTGATGAGCTTAAGTGATAGTGAGCTTATGGCTCTGGTTCCCGTGCAAACACCATTGATCAGGAATGCCTGTCCGTCTTGCAGAAAAGGGAAGTCCTACGATAAGAATTGGGATAATAGTGTTGCGAAGATCTTTGATTACAGCTGGGATTATAAAACCCCGGATCAAATTCAGTGTAAAACCTGTCAAACGATCTTTCCCAGCAAAGAATTCCCCATGGATTGGAAAGATACTTTTTATGATATGGCCAATAAGCGCGTGGATATTCCATATTATTTTGATCCGGATAAAACCGCCTATGGATTTCCAGGGCAAGTTGGGGATGCGAAAGGTAGGAGGTATTATCTCAATGGCGTCATCGATTATGCCAAATGGTGTTGGCTTTTTCCTCGGCTAGAATCACTGGCGAAGCTGTATCATTTAACCCAAGATGAAAAATATGCTCGTCCAGCCGTTTTAATTCTCAAGCAGTATAGTCACTTTTTTAAGAACTATTTATTAACAAAAGATTATGGACACACTTATGCCACCACAAAAGGAAAGAATATGCCTTATGGTTGGGCGGAGACCCGTTGGGATAGACGCATGCCCGACGAAAGCATGTTGCCACTTTTGGATATCGTTGATTTAGTTTATGCTAGTAAATCGATGGATCAAATTTCTGTGGAATTCGGCATCGATATCCGGGAGGAGTTGTGGAAGACCTTCGAAAGCGGCATGAAGCGGATGCTTTGCTTAGGGTATAGCAGCTTCTTCGGTCAGAGTGCAGGAGCCAAGGATTTTCTTCCTTTGGCCAAGGTATTTGGAAAGGTGGATCTTGTTCATCTGATTTTTCAAACGTATTTTGATCTTCCTCGATATTCTTTTTCATCGGGTGGATGTTACTTTGAAGGGACCGGATATTCAGCAATTCAGAATTTGAGCACGGCCCGATTGCGCGAAGAGGATGGTTACTCAGACCCTGAGAGCTATAAAGAGAAAGATCGTCTCGATAATGTATATCCTTTTTTGAGTCGAGAGGCATTCTATAAGAAATGCTACGAATTTAACAGTGATCTGCGCTATCCCGATGGGAGAAAGGTTGTCATTCAGGACTCGAACCCTCTTGTCTCAATTTACCAGAGTATATATCCGAGAACTTCCAGTCATAATATCATGAAGCCAGGGTATAAGCATGTTGTTATGGGCGACGGGGTTAGAGATGAGCAGGTACAGGTGCATGTTGGATTCGGAGAAAATAGTGCAAACCACTCTCATCAGGATACGCTGGGCCTTCAGATGTATGCTTTTGCTCATCCATTGATCGATACTTTTCCTTATCACAAAAGTAAGTTGCGCCGTTTTTCAGCGAAGACAATTAGTCATAATACGGTAGTCGTTGATTACCAAAATCAAAATGCGGTGTATTCTGATGCGGATCCTCTGTTGTATGTGGATAACAAGCCAGGACTTTGTGTATTCAGTGCCGATGGAGCCAGAGCATACCGGGGTCTGGCATCGAAGTATAAACGAACATTAGTTTTGAACACCGTTGATTTGAAGCATCCCTATTTGATCGACATATTCCAAGTCGCTGGAGGCCAAATACACGACTACATGTTAAAATCCTCTAGCCAGTTTCCGCAGTCGGCCCATACGAGCCTTCAGATGAAAAAAATGAAAGGTGTACGCCCACTTCTTCCCTCAGGGGAGATCTGGAAAGAGCCCAGAGCGCAACGTGATTCGCTTGGCAGTGGATATGGGTTGTTTTTTGATGTAAAGCAGGCGGTGGCCAAACCCTATTGTAGCATAGACTTTGTGTGCGATACCTCCTGGGGCGTAAAACAAATTCCGCCCGACAAAAATGGAGAGCTGGATCTCCATGCTAAAAAATATGTTCCTTATCGCTTTGATTCGAAATCGTGGTCGGAGAATGCAAATGTCGGAATGCGCAGTCATATTGTGGGTCAGCCGGGCCAGCAAGTTTTTCTCGCTCAAATTCCGGATCTAAAACGCAATGGGTTTTATGGGAAAAAGGATGCCCTATCCGAAGATTGGAAAAAGATGCCTCAGCTTATTCTACGATCGGAACAAAAAGATAAAAAGTCCGAAAGTATTTTTATAGTTGTTCATGAGCCAATCTATAAATCAGTTGCAATAAAGGCTGTGCGGCGCATTAATCTGGATGATCCCAACGTGCTGGCTATGGAAATAAAATTTAAAGACGGCCGACGTGACCGGTTTATCTACTCACTCAATGCGGAACCAGTAAAAGTGAAAGGTTCGGATTTGGAATTCTCGGGAACCATGGGAATGGTTGCAACAGATTCTTCGGGAAAGAACGATGCCTACCTTGTCGGAGGTGAAGTATTGAAGACGGCGGACGGTAAGGTGAATTTGCAGGCTGACTTTTCTTATTACGCGGGTGATGTTATCAGCAGTTGTCGAAAATGGGATGACGATCAAAAGGAAAACTCGTTCACCATTCTGTCGGGCGAAGATTTGCCGGAAGGGGGGGCTCTGGCCGGTCATTGGATCATTCTTGAGCACCATGGTCTGTGGGATGCCTATAAGGATAGTGAGAGTATGAAACCTTTGTTGCGCGATCATGAAAGTAAATCGTGGGGCCTTGATGATACGCGAATTTGGGAAACTTTTTATGAGACTGCTAAAGAGGAAAGACCAATAGAACAGCTGCAAGGAGGGGGGCATTGCTTTCAGATTGCCCATGTTGAGAAGCGCAATGGTCAAACAATTATCCATACTACCGATGATCACGGCTTGATCATTAGAAAAAATTCTGCGCGGGAATACTTTTATCCGATGCGTCACTACAAGGGAAAAACCACGTTTAAAATTCACTCACTCGCTGCAACGCAAACCACACCTATTGTTTCTCCAGCGGGAGGGGCCTTTATGGAATCGGTGCTTGTTGGTTGCAGAGTTTCCGAACCCGGAAATGAAATCATGATCGCGATGACTGCGCCGTCAGCATTGCCGGATGAATCGGACTGGTTGGGCTATAAAAAACCGTTTTATATAAATAAAACGGTAGACCTGCATGTGAAAAGTTCCGCAAAGGGCTCTTTTCGAGATGCGCAAGTCTTCACCTATAGTTTTTCTGCTGCGATGGAGCCTGTAGCCAGTCCTGAAAATCTAGAATCCGGGCTAATTCGATTAACATATACTGGAAAATCCAGTATGGAACCCGGTTCCCTTCCATCCAGTGTGGATGTCGGGAATGTCATTACGGTTAAGAACCTAATCGACAAGGTTGGTGGAAGTGCTCTGGGAAAACTTGTTTTTTCAGGAATGCTTCGGGTGGATATTCCTGGAATATACACGTTTTATTCCCTGGCAGACCAAGATGGTATTTTCCGTATTGGCGACAAAACATTGCTTGAGCCCCAACCACACTTCGACGCATCTCCTCTGGCCAGACAGGTAGATGTTGCTTTAAAAAAAGGCTTTTATCCGCTTCATTTTGAACTTTATCTCAACGGACGTTTTAAAAGGTGGAATCCGGCGGTGAAGCTGGAGTGGAGCGGTCCGGAGCTTGAACGGAAAATAATTCCTTTGGATCAGCTGTGGCATAACCAGAAATCTACTGAATTAATGCTTGATCAATAGGATTATTTAGAGAAAAAGTACATTTGATAAATGTAAAAAGATAACTTATTGCTGGGTGTAACGTCAGTAGAGGATAAAACGATGGTTGACAGACGCTTGTTTACTTTTTTTATTGCACTTATTTTGTTTGCGATTTCATTTTTTGTTCCGAATCAAGGAATGGCTATGGATAGCGATTCCGATGGGCTACCGGACTGGTGGGAGCTTCAGTACTTTTCAAATCCGACTAATGCGGTGGCGAACGAATTCAGCGATGGCGATTCCTTTAATAATCTTGAGGAGTATATTGCTGGGACGGATCCTACTGACGAGAATTCCTTTTTTGCGGTATCAATGGCCATGGCTCCTGAGGGCACGATGCTCCAGTGGGAGGCTGAAACGGGCCGTGTCTATAGCGTGCTTTGGACGAATGATCTTTCCGCTGTTTTTCATCCTTTGGAGCAGGAAATTGAATTTCCTCGGAATAGTTTTACGGACACCGTTCATTATGCCGACTCTGCGGGGTTCTATCGGTTGTCCGTGGGGTTGGCGGATGATTCCCCTTTATTTGTTGATGATCTGGGTATCTTGACAAACTTTACCTTCACATCTTATTCCACGGTATCGGCATGGGTGATGACTGGTACCAATGTGATGTATGTTCACGATGGCGGCGGGGCTGGACGTGCTCGCTTGGAATCCTCGAATACGTTCGATTTGAGTGCTCATTCCAACGGTACGGTTTCGCTTGAATTTACTTCATCGGTTCCCGATCTGGGGATCCGCTTTGAGGTGGGTCTTATCGATGCCGCGCAGGTGACGAACTATGATCAACCGCTGGGCCGAGAAAATATTTTTGGCTTCACCGTGTGTCATACCGATGCATGGAACTTGCCAGGGCTGCTCTATAACAGCGGAAGTAAACCTTATCCGTCTGCGACCAATGAGATTGTTGGCGTGTTCATGCATGAAGCGGTAGGCACGCATGATTATCGGGTCGAATTTTCCGCAATGGAAACCGAGTTGTTTCGCGACGGAATTTCTCTGGGTACCACGACTCAGACACTGGACTATGCACGGAGTTATAAAATTGCGGCGTTCTCGCAGGGAAACTCTGTTGCACCGTCATTAGAGAATATAAAATTGAGCACATCCACGACGGTTTCTCTTACCGTTGAACCTGCGCATCCTGTTCTTAATATTCCTTCTTCTTCTGCCAGCGGTGCCAATACTATACTGAGTTCATGGACGGAACCGGTATACCTCGATAGTTTTATTCCGAAGCAAGCACCCCGCAATACGCGTTTTGCTCCGATGATCGTATCGGGCGATACGTTCTGGGAATGGAGCCCATCTGCTCCTAATCAACTCACCAGTCAACCCAGTGGAACGGTTTTTCCCAACGATAGTTATGTTATTCAGACCCAAAGTGTATCGGTGTTGAGCGGGAATACGGTCGAGGTTCCGTATTACACTGCGTTAGACGGCACGAAGTCGCTGGTATTTGCGTTGATCGACTACGAAAAATCGCGGGATCTGCGCGGTCATTTAGGCCGTCTGGCGGGGGCCTATATGGATAGTGGTGCCACGCATACTGAGCGCAATCAGGATTATGCGCGACGCATCGCCATTTCACTCAATGAGTGGGCGAAATATACCCCTCATTACTATATGACCAAAAAAAATAAACCCAACTTCATCGATGTGACACCCGATTATATTCTCGAAGACGATATACAGCGTGCCAGTGATCATAATGGATTGGCGCATGAGTGGAAACCCGCGGAGGTGTTGGCGTTCGATGCCGTCTATGACAGCCCGGCGTTGGCGGATTTGAGCGTTGAGCTAGGCTATAATGTTCGCGATTTCATTGTGAAAAACTTTCTGGCGAACGGGGGTGATTTCCTCGTTTATCATGTACCGATCGATTTGGCGATTCAGAGCAACCTGTCCGCTCCTTACAGTGTCTTGGCGCAAGTGGCTCGTGTTCTGGGGGCGGAGGACTATATGGCTTGGCTGGATGAGTATCTCAGGAAGACGGTTCGTCAAAAGCTCCGTCGAGACGGTGTGCTGAGCGAGGGAATGGGTTATTCATTTCTATACCTGTCTGCAAACGAGACGGTTGCGCATAAGGCACTCGACTATTTTATAACCCGCCCAGCGGAAACCTCGGCGATGCAAAACCTTGAAACCAATGCGCTGGTTTATGCGGGTGCTTTTGATGATGGGTTAGTGGGATGGGGTAATATAGCTTTGCCGAATGGTCAGTTACCTTCCTTGGGAGATACCGGATTTAATGAGTTCTATACAGCCCGTAATGCGGGCAGTTCGGCATTACTTCCATCATATGGAACACTTTCGGTGGGCGCCGGTTCAGATATCAGCTCGGCCGTTCAGCTCAATCAAAATTTTTGTGGAGATGGGAATCATATACTGTCCGATACGTCCGCTTTCACGCTTTGGGCGTTCGGTAATGAATGTCTCGGGAATGTTCGCTATCATAATGCCTCTGCGGGCCGCAGTTTTTCCGGAAATATCTTGGCCTACAATGCCGTGACGATTGACCGAACCGATATGGTCAGTCCAGATAGCTTTACATACGGAAATGGAGACCTAACGCTCTACGAACCGAACAATGCGGGGTTGGCGGTTACTGAAATTGATGGGCAACGCGCCTACGAAAATAAGGCCTCACGCTACCAGCGCATTATGCTGCTCAACACGCACGATCTCGTGAAGCCGTATGTGGTGGATGTCCTGCGCGTGACCGGAGGTACGACCCATGATTATACCCTGCATGGTGGTATCATGTATGACCAAACCTGGGAGTGTAGTTCTGTTTTGGCTTCTTCTCCAAAGGAGCGCCCCTTGCTAGAAGACGGAGAAGTTTGGTTGAAGCCAGCTGGTCCGTACGAAAAATACAACGACTACGGGCTGTGGGAAAATGTAAGCAGTAACCAGGTGGTAGACGATTTTCAGATCACCTACCGCGAAGTCTTGAACACGAATCGTGCGGTCCGGCTATGGATGACCGGCGAAGGTCAATCGGAGGTTTACATTGGTGAAACACCTGTGCCGGGCCGGGAAAATGGAAGTCCCGAGGATTGGTGGGTCAATGATCTATGGAGACCATCTTCGATTGTTCGCAAGCGCATTCCTTCCGGAGCACTGGAGAGTTTGTTTGTGAGTGTTATTGAGCCCATGACTAATGGGGTAGGAACGATTCAAAAGGTTGAGCGTCTTCCAATGTCTGGCGATCCGCTTGAATCGTGTGCAGTGCGTATTACGTTCAAAGATGGGCGGGAAGATACCTGCGTAGTCAACCTATATAATCCAGAAGTGGTTGGGGCGAGCGGTGGGGATTCCTCGGCATCAACAACGGGAGGCGTGTATAGTCTGAACGGTCGCGTTGGTGTGCACTGCGAAGATGGCGCAAATTCGCGTTCGTGGTCGATAGGGGCGTCTAATTTTACGTATGAAGGCAGTCAGTTATCGCCGGGAATCCTCCTGAGCGACGATATGTCCTCGATGAATAATTGGACCAACTACCGCATTTCCACCGCATTTTGGACCTCGAATGAACAGGATCTTATTTATACAAATGGAACAAGCGGAGGTCATCTTGGAATGATGAGAACGACGAATGTCTTCGATTTAAATCCGGCCGGCATTCCTTATGAAAAAGTCACAGTGGAGTTCACGTCATTTCAGTCCGACAACAACGGTGAGCGCTTTGAGATCGGATTTGTTGATGCATCGGATGCGAACGATGGGGATTATCGGGAACCTAGAATTCAAGCCTACAACGATGTCTATGGATTTTCGCTGGTCCATGCGGAAAGCTACAGCCCTAAAGGACTTGCGTTTAATCCAGGAAGTGGAACCGCCCCCGGGGTCAGTTCGGTTGATATCGCGGTCGATATTCCTACAGGAAGTCACACCTACCAAATGGTGTTTTCCACCAACCAGACCGAGCTGTTTATGGATGGTGTATCGCAAGGCACAACAAGTAATGCGCTCGATTTTACGCGGGACTATGTCGTCGTTGCGGGGGCGCAGAGTCGAGTGTCAAGTTCTTCCCGATCCGTAAATAATATTTTGGTGTATGAAGGCGAACCTGGCTTAAGGGTCTCCAAGTCTATCGGGTTAAATCCTGAGCGCTATGCTGGCACGATTTCGGGGGAAACGCGCAAGCTGACAGGTGGGGCGAACAATGCTTTTGTCACGACGATGCCATTGCCGCTGGGCACCGTGCTCCAGGGGGAGCATCTTTCGCTCACCTTCGGTGCCTTGTCTGAATTTGGAACGACGGGGATTAGTGAAATGTTCCTCATTGATCAGGTGGAATTGATTAACGGACACTATCACATATGCTTCACTCAGGATCATCAATTGGAAATTACAAACGGCACGGTATCTGTCGAGCAAGTGGCACCGTTGCGCACTTTTACAGGAAGTAACACGTTTGAGATTGTGCTGAGCGGAGTGGTGGAGTGAATCCAGACTATCGTTGATGCTTTTTCCTGGCTTTGAATTTTTGAAATATTTCGTGGTATGATTACGGGTTCATTTATTAATGAGGGTGAGAAGGGGGGAGGAATAAATATCACCCGATATACTGCTATCTTTTATTTTAAGTAGGTCGAATAATGCATGTTGAACTAAGCCGCTTCGCGTCAGGCTCTTGCCAAAGCATCCTTTCGGGGTAAAACTCTCGTTCACACCGGCATTCATGAAGGTGCCGGGTTGAAC
>JADGFE010000082.1 GCA_016744085.1 Kiritimatiellales bacterium
CATCAGCACTGTGTAAGTGCGGATAACTTAAAAAGCTATCTCAGCGAAGCGCGTGCCGGAGGAGTTTCCCGATGGCAATAAGTGAAACAGTACTCATTGAGGCGGGCGTTCGTGTGGGGTTGCTCTCGGCTGAAAAGCTTCCCGAATGGCGCCTGCAGGCAAAACGCGAACGGCTTAGTCTGGTGGATGTGATCACGCGCGCGGGCCGTTTCCCGCAAGTGGCGCTCTATCAGGCGTTGGCCGATGTGCGCGAACTTCCGTTTCTTCAGCCCGCCGAGCTGATTCCCGATCAGGTTGTGTTGGATCTTTTGCCGCGACAGGTTCGCCAGCGATTGCTGCTGCCGGTTCGGCGAGCCGATGGGCAACGCCTCTTGGTGTTGGCCGATCCCGACGACCGCATCAGTTTGGAACGTGTGGAACGCGCGGCCCAGATGCAGTTTTTGCCCGCCTTGGCCGATCCGATGCTCCTGAAGAAAATAGCGATGCAGGGACAGCCGTTGAGCGGTTTGGAACCGGCGGAAGCCAAAGACTCGGTTCAGTTGATGGATGAGGTGATGAAAGAGGCCTATTTGCGACGCGCTTCGGATGTCCATTTTGAACCCCACGAGCAGGCCATACGCATTCGCTTTCGGGTGGATGGTCAACTGCAGGAATATCCTGCAGTCCTCACGCCCGCGGATGAAGAAGCGCTGATCAACCGGATTAAAGTGTTGGCTAATCTGGATATTGCAGAGCAACGCATGGCGCAAGACGGGGCCATGAAATATGCGCTGCAGCAGTGGAGTCTTCCGGAAACTGACATTCGTGTGGCCACCATTCCCACGCGTTGGGGAGAACGGTGCACGTTGCGTATTCTGGGTCAGGATACCGGCGGCTTAAAGTTGCAGGATCTTGGAATGCGCGGTGAAATGCTGACGCGTTTTAGAGAGGCCATCCGGCAGCCGCACGGTATGATTTTGGTAACGGGCCCGACGGGGAGCGGTAAATCGACCACGCTCTATGCGGCCATTCGTGAACTGCCGATCGATGAATTAAACGTGCTCACGACGGAAGATCCGGTGGAGCAGACAGTGGAGGGAATCACGCAGGTTCAGGTGACGGCTAAAGTCGGATTTTCCGAAGCCCTCCGATCTTTTTTGCGGCATGACCCCGATGTGATTTTAGTGGGAGAAATGCGCGATTATGAAACCGTTGAAATTGGCTTGAGAGCCGCGATGACGGGCCATCTGGTACTCTCCACGTTACACACCAACGATGCCATCGGAGCGGTAACGCGGTTGGCAGATATCGGAGCGGAACGTTTTTTGATTGGATCCACCCTGAATGGGGTTGTGGCTCAGCGGCTGGGCCGGAGACTTTGTACGCATTGCCGCAAAAAACGAGCGTGTACGCAAGAGGAGCAGGAGCTGTTAGGGCGGGCCGAGGATCTTGAAGCGCATATCTATGATCCAGTGGGTTGCTCGTTCTGTCTCGGGAAAGGGTTTTCGGGCCGCATAGGCTTCTTCGAGGCATTATGGCTGAATAAAGAAGTACGTATTGCTGTGGCCGAAGGTGCGGGTGAACGCGAACTTCGGAGTTTCACTAGCGAAAGAACCACACTCTGGGAAGACTGCTGTCAAAAAGTACTCAGTGGCGATGTGACCCTATCGGATGTTCTGCCGTTTAAGCCTGAGGCGGAGGGATAACGTGCCGCTTTTTTCTTATGAAGCACTGGATGGTGCAGGCAAAAAAATCTTGGGGCGTCTTGAGGCTGGAAACGATAAAGAGGCCGTGCGCACACTTCGCGACCAATCTGTTTTTGTGCTTTCGATTCGAGAGGGCGATCACGTGGGTGCTGAACGTGGATTTCGTGCTCAGTTAAACCATGGGCTAAGCCTCGTGAATCCGCTCCGTTTCCTTCCTGTAGTAAAGGGTGATTTAGTGCAGTTTTTTCACCAAATTTCACTCATGTTACGCTCGGGTTACACGTTGGTTCCCGCGTTGAAAGCAACGCGGGAAATGCAGATGAAAATCAGTTTTATTCGCGTGATTGATCAACTGGCTGAATCGATTAGCGCCGGAGCCAGTCTGTCGGCGGCCATGAAGTCGTATGCCAAACTGTTTCCGCCGATGATGGTTAACCTGATTTCTATTGGCGAACGCAGTGGTAATCTGGACTCAATTCTCGAACGGCTGGCTGAAAATGTCGAACAGTCTAAAGAACTGAAGCGGCAGCTGATTGGGGCCATGCTCTACCCAACGATTGTACTGCTCTGCTCGGTCGGGCTGGTGGTGTATATGGTTAAGAAGGTGATTCCCAGTTTCGCCTCTTTCCTCTCCGCGCGCAGCTCATCGTTGCCTTCGTCCACACAGAGGATGATGGATGTTTCCGAATGGGCGTTGCAGTGGGGCGGACTTGTTTTCGGCATTTTTGGAGTCTTCATATTCTGCGTGTTAGTGGCCTACACCACGCGCCCTGGAAAAAAGGTCGTGGATGGAGCCATTCTCATGCAACCGCTCATTGGAAAAGCCGTTCAGTTCAGCGCGATGGCCCAGACGGGCTGGAGCCTTTCTTTATGTCTGCGCAGTGGACTTCCTGCGCTGGACGCGTTGCGCATTAACGCCGAGGCCATGCAAAATGCGGTGATTCGTGAAAGTTTTGAAAAAGCCGCGGAAGAGCTATTGCTTGGGCGCTCTCTTTCCAAGGCGATCGATCAACCACACGTTCCTTTAATGATGCGGCATATGGCAGCCGTTGGTGAAAAAAGCGGTGAGCTGGATACTGTCATGTTTGATGTCGGGGTGTTTTTTCAGAAGGAGCTCGCGGCTAAAGTGAAGATGATGTCGGTTTTGATTGAACCGGTGATGATCATTGGAGTGGGCGCTTTAGTGGGCTTTGTTTATTACTCATTATTTCAGGCGGTTATGTCCGTCTCTAAGGGAGGTATGTAAGAATGAATAGGAATTTTTTAATCGTACAGGTTCTGAACGCTATGTTCTTTGCCATGGTTTCGGCGGCACAGGCCGCCGACTCGGTGTCGGGGGGCACCAAGCCGCAAGCGGATCCACATGCAGCGGTCAGTCAAACGCAGACTGCGAGTAAACCGCTGACGGATGTAGAAGGTTCAAGAGATCCTTTTGCGGTGAGCGACGAGCTGCAGGCTTACGCTCAACCCACCTCATTATTTTCCAGAGGTCCCCAGTTCAAGGTTGGCATTCAGCCTCAAGCCTTGCCGAAAATGAGGATGCGCGGATATCTAAAAGGAAAAAAGGGTGAACCTGTTGCAATGTTAGAGGTTGCTGACGGAGTGGTTCACATCATCCGCGAAGGCGATACCGTTGGTCTTCAGGAAATTGGTCAGGATGCCGTAATTCAAATAAAAACCATTGACCGTCTCCATCTGGTTATCGAGGCCGGAACACTTGGAAAGGTTATTATTGTCCGATGAGGTGCACTATGAATATGAATAAATTTTTACACTCAACTGCGCCTTTCGGGATTCGCAGTCTTTTTGAACCGTTCGGTGTGCTCGCATTAGTTGCTACGACTTTTTTCGCAGGGCAGAGCCCTGCCCACGGTGAGGGGACCGAAGCATTTGTTTTGGAAGAAATTGAATTTCGCGAAGCGAGATTACAAGACGCGATCCGCGCTATTTCTGAAGTCAGTGGAATCAATATTATTTCGACGGGTGAAGCCGGTAATAAATTGATTGCGATCTATCTGCGGAACCAGACGGTCCCGGAAATTGTGGATAGTATTTGCCGAGTATCGGGACTCTGGTACCGGCATAATGAAGAGACCGGAGCTTACGTTGTAATGACCACCAAAGAATATCAGCAGGATATTGTGGTCTTCCGGGATGAATCCACCCGTATGTTCCAGCTTGGATATCTTAATGTGGGCATTGCAGCCCGAACCATCTACGATCTCTTTGGGGAAAGGGTGCAGTGGTATGGACAGGCCAATCAGCATCTGGGCAACGACTATGAAGTGGGAGCCACCATGAATCAGTTTGAGGAAAACTATGATATGGCGGACGGCAGTGGTTCTTCCAGTGGTTCCAGCTCAAGTAGTCGAAGCGGTTATAGCCGTTCGTCCAATCGATCTAGTTCGGGTCGTTCTGGATCCAGTCGGTATGGCGGTTCGAATTATCTAAACCAAGAGCCGATCAGGAGCACTGATTTAGATCTTTCTCCGGAACGGATTAAACGGCTGGAAGGGCTGACGGGTCAACAAGCGCCCATGGTGGAAGAGGGGGCCATTAGTCAGGTGAGCCGGAACCGTGCACCACCGATTTACATCACCGTTAACCGGTTACACAATCTGCTCTTCATTCGTACGGCTGACGATAAGGCGATGGAAGAGATTTCCACTATTGTCGAAGACTCAGATCGGCCAGTTCCGGAAGTGCTGTTGGAGATGAAAGTGTTGGCGGTCAGTCTGAATGATCAGTTTGATTCCGCTTTTGATATTAACTATATCGATAGTGGAAAGTTGCAGACCGGGCCGGATGATGGCTTGGATATTAATCCGCTGAATGCCTTGGCCGCCGAAGCTGGCAGCCCCTTATTGGGGGTTGGCACCGGCTCGGTTGTTAAAAATAGTGCCATGGTGTTTCAGGGATTGAGCGATGATCTGCGCGTCCGTATCCAACTGCTGGCGCAGGATAATAATCTTAAGACACTCGCCACACCGATGCTGATGGCCGCAAATAATCAGCCAGCTAGTTTATTCATCGGTGAAGAGGCCGTGCTGACGGTGGGCTATAATGCCAGTACCGTATCCTCCGGAGATACCGGAACAGGCAACGTGATCAATAACCAGATTCTTGAACCGGAAACGCAAGTCCGGGAGATAGGTAATAAACTGACGATTCTACCCTCCATTAATGCGGACCGTTCGGTGGTCATGCGGTTGCTGCATGAAAATTCAACCGTGAAAGAAGATGGCGGAAGAATCTCTCTGGTGGTGGGAACAGAGGTGCAGGAAGTGGCCATCGATACGGTGGATACTTCCACGTTAGAAGGCACCGTGCTGGCGCAAGATGGCAAGACCATCGCCGTCGGAGGCATGATGCGCACGACGTTTGTCGACAGTGAACAGAAAGTTCCAATCCTTGGAAATATTCCTTTTCTGGGGATGCTGTTTAAGAGCAAATCCAAAAAGGAATCAAAGACCGAATTAGTGCTGATGATCACGCCTCACGTACTGAGCGCTCCGGAAGATGGCGAAGCTGTTTCACAACGACGTCTTAATGAATTGATGTCAGACCCAACCGATCTAAATCTGAAATCGAAAAAGTTTTCCCAGAACAATGAGATTAAGCATGAGGAAAAAATAATCCTCGAACCGGCGAATCCTTGATTCTGAAATCTACCCAGAACTATGATGAATAAATCCCTAATTTCCATTGTGCGGGTGCTACACCGCGATGTCGGCTTTTTTATGATTGGTTTAATGATGATCTATTGCCTCAGCGAGGTTTCGTTGACCTATCGTGATATCAGCTATGAGCCCTCCGCTGTGTTAAGCCTGCTTAATCACCTCCATAAATTAGTATCCAGTAATTCGCTGCATTGGGTGGCATGGCTTTATGCTGGATTGCTTCTCTTTTTAGCGTTGTCTTCTTTCTGGATGTACAACCCGGAATCGGCGCTCTTTAAGCGGGGATTGATTGTGACGGGGCTTAGCGTCGGGTTTGCTGCGCCCCTGTTGGCGTTTGTTGGGTAAGTTTCTTTCCTCCTCCCAAGAATGATCACGCACCGCTAGAAACCATTTTTTAACTATAAACCTTGAAACCTGCAGGACGAAAAATATGAAAATTGAAACAACTTCTACTACCGCTACGCTCGCACCGCTGTTGGCCAAACTAAATGAAATTGTCCTGGATAAGGACGGTCAGATTAGGATGGCGCTGACGTGCCTGTTGGCGCAAGGCCACCTGTTGATTGAAGACCTTCCCGGTCTTGGAAAAACGGTCTTGGCGCACGCCCTCGGCGGAACACTGGGGCTACAGTATCAGCGCGTTCAGTTTACGAGCGACTTGCTCCCCGGTGATATTATCGGGTGCTCTATCTACGATCGTAATAAAGGTGAATTTGTTTTTACCGAAGGTCCGGTCTTTACCCAGTTGTTGCTCTCGGATGAGATCAACCGCGCTACGCCCAAATGCCAGAGTGCTCTGCTGGAAGCGATGGAGGAGCGTCAGGTGAGTAGCGATGGAAAAACGCGCGACCTGCCGGAACCCTTTTTTGTGATCGCTACGCAAAACCCGTCCGAACAGCTCGGAACCTTTCCGCTGCCGGAATCTCAGTTGGACCGTTTTCTAATGTGCATTTCGATGGGCTATCCCAACCGGGATGCAGAGATGGAACTCTTTCGCGGAGAAGATCGCCGCCGTCTGTTGGAAGGGCTCGACCCTATGGTTGAACCTGCTCAACTCGTTGCGCTACAAAAGCAGGTGGGCGAGGTTAAATTATCGGACGCCGCGCTGGATTATCTGCACCGCATTCTGGAATTCACGCGGAACTCGGAACTGTTTGTAAACGGCTTGTCCACTCGTGCTGGCTTAGGATTGCTGAAAGCAGCACAGGCCTGGGCCCTGCTTCATGGCGAAGATAAATTACTGCCGAGCGATATTCAAAAAGTACTGCCTGCGGTGGCGGGGCATCGTTTGGTTCCTGTGGCAGGGCGAATGTCGGCCTCGGCAATCGGTGACGAAATTATTTCGAAGGTGGACGTAGATTAATGGCGTTCGACCTGAAACAACGTTTAAATATGCGCATACGCCCAACGCCTTCCGGTTGGGGGTTCTTCGGTTTGATTCTTTGTACATTTCTGATATCGGTTAATTTCAGCAATAACCTGATTTTCTCCATGATCTTTCTGTTGGCCGGAATTTGCATGGTCGGTTGGTACCATACCCGCACGAACTTGAAGGGACTTCAGTTGTCCATGTGGAAATGTGCACCGGTATTTGCCGGACAGCAGGCTGTGTATAGATTATCGGTGGAAAATAATTCAAAAGCTGGCCGCCATGGACTGCTGGCGGTGTCGTACGAAAGCATTACGGGAGCGGAGCGTCATTTGTCCGGCGGGGAACTGACGGATATTACACTCGTGCGATCCGCCCCCCAGCGAGGCCGCCTTGCACCGGAGTCGGCGATGCTGTGCAGTTGTTTTCCGCTGGGGATTTTTCAGGCTCGTCTGGTTACCGATGCATTGCCTGAATGTCTGGTTTATCCGGCTCCGATCGGAGCGCAAGCCCTGCCTGATAAACCGTCAGGGCATCAGGCCCATCAGCATGCTGAGTCGGGGACCTATAAGGATATGCGCCGTTATGCTCCCGGCGATCCGCTTTCACACATTCATTGGAAAGCGATGGCGCGGTTCGATGAACTCTATACCAAAGAATTTGATGGTGCCCAGGGCGAGGTCGCACTCTGGTTGCGATGGGACGATGTACTTGTGGGAGGAGCCGAACAAAAACTTTCCCAGCTCTGCCGCTGGGTGCTGGATGCGCATAATCGAAACAAAGAATATGGCCTCGAAATGCCCGGTATCACCATCGAGCCAGCCAACGAAGAGACGCATCTACGCACCTGCTTAAAAGCATTGGCGTTATATGGAAATGTGGAGGGCGCATCATGACCCATAATCATTATCATCGTTGGGTATTGTTGACCCTAATTTTGGCCGCGTTGCCGAGCCTGCTGACCTTGCCCGTTTGGGTTTCCGGAATTGCGCTGGCCGGCGGTATATTTCATTATCTCGCATCGTTGCGCAAAGGATGGGGCGGTAAAGCGGCTTCCGCTCTACTGTTGTCGGCCACCGCGGCCGGCATTTGGTTCAGCTTTGAAAGTTGGTTCAGCGGCAAGGCCGTGCTTACTTTCTTCATTGCCGTGGTCTTTCTTAAATGGGGGGAATCGCACACTCGCAGGGACTATCTGCTGCTGACGTTTGCATCGGTGATTCTTGCTTCGGTGGGGGCGCTCTACTGGGAAAACCTGTGGAGTCTGCTGCACATGCTACTGGTCATTTTTTCTCTGACTCTGAGTCTGGTGGCCATCCATGGCGATGTCTCGTTTTTAACCCGCAAATTTCTGCTGCGTTGTGCCGGGCAGCTGTTCCTGTTGGGATTGCCTTTAATGCTCTTGTTGTTCATGACCTTTCCGCGTGTTCCCGGACCCCTATGGGATATTGGCTTGGCCTTTGGGTTGCCGGTTAAAGCGTTGATGGATGCCGGTGGAAGTGATTTCGGCAAGGAGACCACGCTGCAACTGGGCGCATCGGGTGCATCAGAACAGGATAATAACACGGTGCTGATTGCCGAGTTTAAAGGTGCGGTTCCATTTAAAAGCAGGCTCTATTGGCGCGGTCCGGTCTATTGGGATTTTGATGGGGTGAACTGGACGCTGCCTGATACGTGGGATAATCGCAGTGCCTTGATGAAAAAATCGATCCGCTCGAAAAAGCGGCTCGACCATGAGTTGCGTCATCGAGGCACGCCAGTGCGCTATAATTTGCGTGTCATGGCCAATGGCGGGCGTTGGCTCTTTGGCCTGGATGTTCCCGCCGCGCCAGCTCCCGAGGTATTTATTTCGGATGAGTTTCAGTTGCTGGCCGTGCGGAAGGTCAATACGCATCAGGCCAAGTTTCCCATGCTCTCCTATCTGGACTATGGCTTTGGGGCCAAATTAACCGACGAGGCGCGGGCACGTGCGTTGGCGTGGCCGGAAGAGAGTAATCCGCGCTTGTGGGCACTGGGGCAGGAGCTGGCGGCGGACTATACGAATTCGCAGGCCCTTGTTCATCAGGTATTGAATCAATTGCTTGAAGCCGATATCACCTTCGATATTTCCCATATTATTCCAGTGGGTGAGGATATGCTGGATCGCTATTTCTTTGATGAGAAAAAGGGCGGTTCCGAATGTTTAGCGGGAAGCACGGCCATGCTGCTACGTGCCGCAGGTGTTCCTGCGCGGCTCGTGAGCGGCTATCGCGGAGGGACTCTTATTGCGCTAACCAATTTTGTGCTGGTGAAACGATCTGATGCGCATACGTGGGTGGAAGTGTGGCACGACGACACCGGCTGGGTGCGTGTTGAGGGTAAAGATATTATTCTACCTCCGGAAAAAAAACCGGGTGAAAAGAAAAAGGACGATCCCGATGCGAATACGTCGAGGGTGAAAGTGAAGAAGAACGACGATCAGCCGTTTCCAGATTTGAAAAAGACTCCTGAAGGAAAAGAGAAAGCATCAACCGCCCCAACTGGAGTCTCCGATAAAAAGCGATGGGAACTCCCCGGTTTCACCTCGCTGTTTGGTGGACTGCAGAAGTGGGTCATCAATTATAATCCCGATCGCCAGGCCGATTTGCTGGAAGGGATGGGGGTGGAAGAAAGCAACTGGTTGGATCTGCTGATTAGTGGAGTGCTTGGGATTCTGGCTCTACTGGGATCATACCTTGGTATTGCCTGGTGGCGCAGCCATACAGCGGTGGATCCCGTTGCCAAAGCCTGGAAAAAATTCTGTATTCAACTCGCAAAGCTCGGTGTAGAGAAAGGTGCATACGAGTGTCCGCGTGCATACCTCGAACGGGCTCTGGTTGAACATCCGGAAATGGCTGATGTGCTTGGAGATGTGATCGGGCGTTACATTGATATTCGCTATGGGGGAGATAACTCTGCCGAGGCAGCAACAACGTTTAAACGACAGGTGGAACGCTTTGTCGCAATGACATAAGGAAAAAATGAATACAAAACTATTCGCTTCACTCATCCTGATCTTCAGCTGCGTAAGTCTGGGCCATGCCCAGACCAATGCGGTGCCTCAAAATATGGTTTCGACCCTGGGGATGACTGAAGACTACGCTCCTGTTGTGGCGGCCATTATCACCCGTGGCGATACGGCGGTGGAAAACTATACGACGGCGGAATCCGTATTGGCCGGAAATGATTTTTCTCGCCTTTATTTTGATATATTTGAAGGCAGTGGTATGGAGTTTACGCTGAACCTTAAATCCAGTTCCCAGCTGCTCAAGGTTGAGTCGGACTTCGGCTTGATCATTAGTCAATGCATGCGGGGCGATGAAAAGGCTGAACTGGAAAGAACCTGGGATTCGTTGAAAAGAAATCTGGAATACGCGGTTGAGCTCTATTCAAGCGGCGGCAAAGCGACCAGCTTCTGGGGACGGGTGATCCAGTCGTTCCTGATTCTGTTCCGTGAAGGATTGGAAGCGATCTTAGTGGTGGCGGCTTTGGTGGCCTATCTCCGCCGCTCTGGGTATGCCGATAAAGTTAAAGTAATTTGGTGGGGCGTGGGTCTTGCCCTGCTCGCCAGTGTGGGCGCGGCCTGGTTGTTGAACACGGTGCTACAGGCGAGCGGTGCAAATCGCGAAGCGCTGGAAGGCATTACCATGCTGGTTGCATCCGGCGTATTGATTTACGTAAGCTACTGGCTTACATCAAAAAGTCAGGCCAATCGCTGGCAGGCTTTCATCCGCGAGAAAATGGATAAGGCCGTGACGGGAGGCAGTCTATTTGCTCTGGGCTCCGTTGCTTTTTTTGCCGTATTTCGCGAAGGGGCGGAAACGATTCTATTTTATCAGGCACTGATATCCGGTGCTGCCGGGCAGTTTAATGCAGTATGGACTGGGATGGGACTGGCGGTCGTTGTTCTGGTGGTGGTGTATGCCATTATTCGGCAGGCTTCGGTTCGGCTTCCTCTCGGCCTTTTCTTCGGGGCAACCGCCATTCTGCTGTTTGGTATGGCCTTTATTTTTGTCGGCCAGGGTGTTCTGGAACTGCAGGTTAGTGGCATGGTAAAAACCACGAGGCTAGCGGGTTGGCCGATGATCAGTTGGTTGGGTATTTTCCCAACCTTGGAAGCGGCACTCAGCCAGGCTGTTGTTTTGGCAATGCTACCGACCGGATGGTTCTGGATGAAGTGGAGTAAAGGGCGGATTTCTGAAATTCCGAAACCTGTTGGAGCATAGATTCGATGGTCATCATCACCACCGCGAATCGACAATTGGCCCTGTGATTATTCTTTTGAGAAATAGATGTGGAAGTGATCTTCGACCGGACATGTCCAGTATTTGAATCCTTCTTCGGTCAGTTTATCTACGATCGGTGCGGGGTAGAGGGGGGCGATCAGTTCGAGCACCTCGCCGGAATTTATCGTCCGGGCCGCGCTCATCACCTCGCCCAGGGGTACGCCGCTGGACTGAATGGTTTCGGTGGCATCCAGCTGGGTCACCGATCGGTTTTGGTTCATCCAATCCGGGCGAGGCTGGCTGAAGGATGTTTCGGAAGCTCCGCCCAGGTTGAGTTCGGATTGTCCGGTTTTTTTTCGCAGAGCATTCACGAGCTCGTCTACGGGAATCCCGCCGGTGGCTGCAGCCTGTTGCAGGGTTACAATGTTGGCCACGGTACGACGCAATACAGGATTTCTGAGTTTCTTAAACTGCGGGGAAAGCCCGATGAGCGTTTCTTCGAGTTCGGGAAACGCTTCGAGTAATTTCCCCACCTTCATGGAGGGAATAATGGGTGTCATGTTCGGGACTCCTTATTATCCGCATAGGACAGGATGCGCTGTTCGCCTTCCAGCGCGCGGAGTGGCGCAATGTTCTGGCTCATTTCGACGGTGCCAAGATAGGTGCCATCCTTTGCGCGCATGGCGTAGTATGCAATGTGTACAAAGTTGTCGCCCATCTGAATCCAGAAGGGGGCGCAATCCTGTCGACCGGCTTTGAAGTCTTCAACGATTTGCTCAACGATGTGGGTGCTTGATGGAGGATGGCACATGCGAACATCGCGCCCGAGAATAGCGCGGTTGCGGTCGAAGATGCGTTCTTCGCCCTGGGAAAAATATTTCACCTTGTCGTTGCGGTCAACGAACGTGATGTCGATGGGCAGTACATTCAGTAATGCCTCCAGCTCTTCGGGGGTAAAGCTGCCGCTTGGCAGGCGAATGCCATCGTCTTTTTTGGCCGAAGTTATGTCTGTATCAAGGCCATCGGGCTTCCATTCTGTATCAGGATCGATCAGGCAATAGCCGATCTCCGCCGTCTGGTGATAGATGTCGTGCCAATCTGAGTCGGTGAGAAGATCCATACACATCGGGAACAGAATCTGTTCCTCTTTCAGTGTCATGCCGACCACCGCATCGAGCAACGGTGTTATAAGCATTTCGAAAAGTGCGGTGATCTCATCAATATGCTCAGCTTCCCGGAGTCCGGCGATGGCACCTTTTAATTGTTCGCGGATTTCATCGTGTTTTCCCCACATGACCTTCGGTGGACCCGTGATTTCGTTTTTCTCTAAATAAGGGAAAAGAAGGTTTTCTTTGCGACGGTAGTGCTTGTCGGTATCCATGAGTTGATTGAGCGAACCGAGCAGTCCGTTTTTCTGATCTTCAACGGAAGCATCCGTCGCGATAGAAGTGATCTGTTTTTCGATTTCGCTACAGAGCTTTTTAATAGCGGTATTTTCATGACCGAACGTATCGACAGGATGTCCGGGGGGTGCTGTTTGGGACTGGCTATTGTCAAGGTTTCCATCGAGGATCTGATGGTGAAGGTCGCATAGTTTCAGAATTTCGGTTTCAGGTAATCCTTCTGCAATCAGCTCTTGTTCAACCGCAACCACATCGCCATGCGGAATGGAGGTTAGCAATTCAGCGAGCTTCTTTTTTACCTGTTCCGGCGCTACGCCTTCATGCAGTTGCTGAATCATATGTTTCAGTAGTTCGCGCCGCTGCTCGGCATTATTAATCAGTTCACTCATCGTCCAGTCCTTTTCGTGTTTTCAGTGCATCTAGTTTAGATTTTATGGGTCTTCCGCCAAATCAGTGGGTGCACGTGAGGTTTTCGCTTTGCCTGAAAGTTTGAAATGGCCTGAAATCAGGATGGCATACAAGTAATATG
>JADGFE010000259.1 GCA_016744085.1 Kiritimatiellales bacterium
GTCATATTACTTGTATGCCATCCTGATTTCAGGCCATTTCAAACTTTCAGGCAAAGCGAAAACCTCACGTGCACCCACTGATTTGGCGGAAGACCCCTATTTTTTTTAATATCAATACCTTGCCGATCTATTTTAAGCGTGTCCTTATAAATCAACAGAGATACAAAACAGAACGTTAGAAATAAAGAAACTCTAAGCCACCACGGGGGGTCATTACGCAGTACGAGAAGTGATAAAGATAAAACCCCAACTAAGCGCCAGCGAATACGCGCCGTCCAAGTTCTAATACCGTTATTTTTCCATTCTTCCCATTTCATTTTAGCACCCATCTTCCTTTTCCTCCTCAATTTCTTCCAAATCTTCGGACAATTGATCTGCTAAAAAAGAATGTATTCCTGCGGAAGCAGCAACCCCTGATGCAACCGCAATTACAGCAGATGCAGAGGCAACAGCTGCCACTACAGTAGCCACAATAGCAATGACAGCAAGTCCATCTGAAATTGCATCCCAAAAACCACTCCAAGACTCTCCAAACGGATCAATAAAGTTGACCGGGTTATTTCCGAAAGCCGTGTATTGATTCAAACCGCCATTAATACCAGTGGGATCTTTGGAAACCCATCGCCCCAAGATCGTGATGCATTGTTGCCGACATAAAGGCCGATGCACCCAGACTACTGATCAGTCCAATTGTAATTATTCCTAGCTTCTTCCCATTCATAACCACTCCTTTTCGATGTTCGTAACTTTGTTCTCTCACTAAGTCATATGGAATAGGCAGATCTTTCCTTTTTAAAAAAAAGAGGCGCGACCCCAAACAAGCCTCTTCAGAGGGACGACCAAGCCCCACCCGGAAACCAGCTGAAGCCGCGCCAATCAGGCGCGCCTTTTGCCAGTTGTTTCCGAGTATAAATTGGTCGTTTTCTGAAGAAACAAACTGCGTTAAACGCAAATCAATATTTAAATGTAAGGAGCACAAATAGTCTTATAACATCTTCTCGTCAATATGTTTTAAGAATTAGTCTCTACCGAATCTTCAGTGTTGCGACGCCGATCAGGGCAAAGATGATTCCCAAAATCCAGAAACGGGTCACAATGACGGTTTCCACCAATTCGGGTGTGCGGTTTTCATCCATGGCCCGTTCTTTTTCAACAAACTCAAAATGATGGTGTAACGGGGCGCATTTAAAGATGCGCTTACCCGTACCCGTGCGCTTTCGGGTAAATTTAAACCAAGAACTTTGAAGCATGACACTGGCCGCTTCGATTACAAATACACCGCCAATAATAATCAGCAACAGTTCCTGCTTAATTAGAATGGCCAGCATTGCAATGGCCCCGCCAATGGCCAGACTTCCCGTATCGCCCATGAATATTTTTGCCGGGTGGCAGTTATACCAAAGAAACCCGAGTCCAGCTCCTAGCAAGGCACCGCAGAACACCGTTAACTCGCCGCTTCCGCGCACAAACGGAACCTGCAGATATTCTGCAAAGTTAAAGTGCCCGGCGACATAGGTCAGAAAAAGGTAGGCGCCGGCAACGGAATTGGAGCAGCCGATCGCAAGCCCGTCCAGTCCATCGGTCAGGTTCACCGCGTTGGATGCCCCGACGAGCACCACCACCATAAAGATAAAACCGCCGATTAGTCCCATATCAAGAATGGGATATTTAAAAAACGGAACCATCAAATCGCGGACACGCTCCTGCATTTCAGGAATAGACCAAAGAACAGCATACGCAAGGACTGCCCAGGTCAGCTGGGCCGTGAATTTCATCTTCACACTTAATCCATTGCGCCGTTTTATTTTGAGGTAGTCATCCGCAAATCCAATGGCACCCATCAGACAAAACGTACCGAGCGTCAACAAAACATACATATTGGTTGGGATGGCCCAAAACAAGGTGGATCCTGCCGCCGCCAGAATAATCAGTAGACCGCCCATCGTCGGCGTGCCTACTTTGTCATTCCGGTCCAATGCTGAAACACGGTCATCCGTTTTCAGCTCTTCAAAATTAATCATCCGCAACCGGTTGATCAGTCCCGGTGCCAGTAGCAGTGAAATCACAAAAGCAGTCGCTGCCGCACCCAGGGTGCGGAACGTAATATACTGAAAGAGCCGCAGCTCAGAAATTGTGCCTTCGAGCAGCGATAAATAATACAACATCCTTTACTTCTCCTTAAAACAGCTCAAAACCTTTTCCAGCTGTTCACCGCGTGATGCCTTTAGCAAAACACGATCCCCTCCGGATAGGTTATTCTTCAAAATTTCTGCCGCTTCCGCGGCTTCACCACACTTAAAATAGTGTCCAACATTTTTACATACAACGTGCTGCCCCAACGCACCGACGACAATTACACCATCCAGCGACAGGCTATCTATAAATTGTCCAAGCGTCACATGCTCTTCTTCCATCGTATCGCCGAGTTCGCGCATGCCGCCAATTACGGCCCATTTGGCTCCGCGACCATTCAAATTTGAAAAGGTTCGCAAACTCGCTCTCATCGATAACGGGTTCGCGTTATAGGCATCGTTGATAAACTGAACTCTATTAATTTCTGATTCCTGCCAGCGCATAGGTGGAGCTTTGAAACGGCTCAGCCCTTCAGCAATTCCATCATGCTCCATACCGAGTTCAAGTCCCAAAGCGATTGCACGCAGTGCATTTTGCATCATGTG
>JADGFE010000083.1 GCA_016744085.1 Kiritimatiellales bacterium
AAGCCCGACCCTGCGTATTATTTTCATTCGTATCCATGCCCCGAACGTTATCAGGCTTCAGCGCGTCTGCCTACGGGGTCGAGGAAGAGACGCATACGACCAAAAAGTTCTCACTCTACACTATTAATGTGAATTAGTGAGCCTAGCAGCCTGTCGGACTTAGGGCTGAAATCTGAAAAAACGATGAAAATTACTCAATCAACGGGGTGTAGAATTAAGAACTCCGAATCTTAGTCTCTTGTGAAAAAATCTATACGATTCTCGGCGGCTTTATTTTCTAAGTCCGACACGCTGCTAGAGACTCAGATGTGTATTTTTTACTGATTGGACTATTCAGATTTGAATAGATGGTGGTTTGAAGTCAATTAAACGCGATTTTATCATTACGTATTTATTAAATTGTTACTGATGCTAATGGGTAACGCCCAAGTGCAGCATTGCCCTTGCAACTTACCTCTACAGAAGAAAATTCTCCTTCATCGAATGAAACCCATTTGTTGAAAAAATCAGATGATCATTTAGCTCAATATCCAAAAGCCCAAGTGCTTCCTGTAGCTTCTTCGTTGTCTTTATATCTGCGTTCGACGGCGTCAGTGAACCCGACGGATGGTTGTGTGCGACAATCACGCTGATACTATTATTCAAAAGAGCCTTCTTTAGCACCGGCTTGCAATCAATCAACTGCTTGTTCCAGCCCCCGATAAATTCGATTTCCGCGTTATTTACCTCGTGTCTTGAGTTCAAATAGAACACAAAAAACATCTCTTTTTCTTCGCTCTCAAATGCCTTTAACACATCATGCACCGCATTCGGGCTGGGGAGCTTTTTTCCTTTCTCACATATTATCGTTTCCATTTTTATCACCTTGTAAACCCGTTTCTATCCACGGATTTGTCTTCGCCCAGCTAAGGGCAAATCCATAAGTGAACACAGGTTTTCTGGTAAATTTTATGCGGCCAAATCAAACAAGGTCGTCTGACGAGAAACCTTCGGCTTCTTTATCCAAATGATATTTGCAGGATCAATCTCACGGATACTTCCGCCCAAGGGAGAGCGGCGTGTCTCGTAGGCTTTTTGGCATTCAAAAGTTAATGAATTGCCCCGGGCAATCTGGCTATTAGCATTAAAGAAACACATGTTTAGAGCAGTCATTTTTACACAAATCAAATCCTTGTCCTGTCCAAAGAACGTCAATCCAGATGCAACCTTTTGAGCTGCGATAAACATCCGTCCAGATCCCACGCAAGGGTCGCTTACAGTCTTACCATGTACCTTGTCACCAATAGTTATTTCAACCATCAGTTCACAAATATGTGCCGGGGTAAAAAACTGGGCAAACTGCTTATTGTTAATTGATAACTGCTGATAAATTTCTCCAAGCATATCCTGATTGGTTTTTTGCATAGCCAGTTGAAGCTCAGCAAAGGCATCGCAAAACAGATCGATATCACGTTCCCCTTTGGGTTGGTCATTACGATACCGCCCAACAATCTTTAGATATTCAGAGTCTTTTCCCATCAGGGCATACAGCATCAAATCAACCCAATCAGAGAAGAGGGTATAGTTGTTGTAGCCTCGGCTCCTTAATCTGGAGAACACCTCCAAAATTGCTTTTATATCACTTGTTCCATTCATTTTTTTAGTCACCTTGAAAACCCATCTATCCGTGGATTTTCCTCAGCCTGACTCAGGGGAAATTTAGGGAAAGTGTGACGAGATCCCCTTTTATGTCGGAGCCTGCGGGACTCCAAAACGAGCAGTGGGCATCGAAGTGTGACAGAAATACTGTTTATAGACATACAAGGGACGACATGAGCACAGAAAAATCCTCTTTCAAAAAACTTAATTACAGAACCAAAGACGGCAAGGCGGACTACTGCTTTTTATTTGCCGAAATTCGCAGAGAAAGCTGGATTGCATACATTATTTATCAGCCTTCATATGGAAACTGCTCAGAGTGCCTGCATTCAACACTTCGAATGAAAAATAGAAACAATCTGTTCGTAGCAACTCCACCTCAAATCAAAACGCTACGTGAAATAAAGAAACATGCAGCCGAGTGGGCTGAATTCACCCAGGAATACATCCGCAAGGGAAACGTAAAGTCGGACAAGAAGACCTTTATAGAAGGTCGACAAAGGGAGATGAAAAAATGAGACAGCACATCATTACAGAGCGAGGGCACAGATGTGTTGTGCATTTGGCTAAAAGCTATAAGGACAAAACTTTACCCACCCCCTCTCTCCTGAATGTGGAGCCAGACCTAAACTGTGACAAGAACCCCTATAATGAGGACGATTAGTAAGAACCAATCACGCGCAGCCCATGGTGGGAGGCGCAGTTAAACAAAACCCGAAAGGGCAAGGAGAAACACATGAAAAAAGTAACGACCAACATCCATAAAGGATGTGACGAAGTTCCTGCCGGATTTTTTTCCGGAGGCCGTGATCACGTGGAAGCAGGAACCTTTCACGCGTAGCCATTAACCCTGCCCCCTCATAAACGAGGGGGCAGTCACATTTTTTGAGAAACCCCTATGAAAAAACGTACAGAAAACTATCGAACCAAAGACGGAAGAAAGGACTACAAGTTCAGCTTTGAAGAACAGTCCAACAAGGAATGGCGAGCGTATATCGAAAAACAGCCATCATATGATGGCCGCCCTTCAGATGTACACTCCTCCCACAGGTACAGAAAAGACAACCGCTACTATGTTTGCTGGACAAAGCCGTTTGAATCACTAGATGAGGCAAAAACGATAGCTGCCAAATGGGCAGAGGCCACTCAAAAATATATCAAGACTGGAACTCGCTTCTAACAGGGATCAGGTATGAACACCAACGAACTTTTATATCGAACTGTTGACGGGCAGGAAGACTACCGCTTCCGGTTTGAAGAGCAAGACAACGGAAAATGGAAAGTTTATATCCTATACCACCCGCCTTACGGAAACGCTCCACAAGACCTCCCCGCAACTCATCGCCAGTATGACAGCAAGGGAAAATATATCGACTGGCATCCCCCGCCCGAATCGTTCGAAGAAGCCAAACAGATCGCCGCCATGTGGGCGGAATTCACGCAGAACCACATCAAAAATGAAAAAGGAAAACAATATGACCGCAAAAAAGGATACAACTACGAACCAGACCCCGACGACCCCTGTGCTCAAGATGACCCTCCAGGTTCTCTTAAAGGTGATCTCCACGATTGGTTGTCAGAAAGCAGAGACAGGGGGAATTCTCGGAGGCAAAGATGACGTTATTACCCACTACCATCCCGATAGCACAGGCAGTACATCACGAGTCACATACAGCCCCGATGTCGAGGTCGTGAATAAACAGCTCTACCGATGGAACAATAGTCTTGTTCGACTAAGATCCTTTGTGCACAGCCATCCGAGAAAGAATAATAAGCCATCAGGAGGGGATCTCGTCTATGCCAAACAGATACTCAACCATATTGACGATTTGGAGTGTCTGTGGCTCCCGATTGTCAACACCATCCCTGATACAGGAGTCTTCACCCTCACACCCTGGGTTGTTCGTCTGGTCGGTGATAACGTTGAGCTGGCACGCGGTCAGATTGAGATTGAATCAGAGGAGTCTATCTTTGAATTAACGGGTGAACTCGTATCACTCATGAACCTCATCCCCTGCAAAGTGGCAATGGATTCCATCGAGCTGAATTCTGACGACCTTGACTGGCTCAATGAAGAAGACATAGCAGAAGAAACACATCCGACCGGAATGTTTGACCGGGTCAAAGAAGCCTACGACCTTGAACGAATGAGCCAAACCCTAATTGTTGCGGGCGGAACAGGCGGTTCTGCCGAATGGCTGGAGCATATGGCGCGGTGCGGAGTTGAACAATTTTACCTGATTGACCCGGACACGGTATCCGTCACCAACATGGGTACCCAGCAAACCTACCTCAAGGATGTTGGTCGCCCGAAAGTGGACTGCATCGCAGAACGCATCAAGGAGATCAATCCTTCAGCTAAAGTTCTAAAAACACAAAGAAAGCTCGAAGATATTCCTTATGAGATTCTTCGTGAGCTGATTATTGAAAAATCAGCACACCCCAGATCCCATCAGACCATCCTCTGCGGTTTTACCGACAACTTTGATGCTCAGGCTCAGGTAAACCTTATCGCGCTCCAGCTTGGAATCCCGAGCCTCTGCGCCCAACTTTACAGAGAAGGAAGAGCCGCTGAAATCACCTTCACTTATCCGGGAGTAACACCGGCATGCCACCGATGTATGCTAAGCCCCCGTTATAAATATTATCTGGAAGGCGGATATGAAAACGATGTCACATCACACGGAACACCGATCTTTGCAACAGCTATACTTAATGCCATCAAAGGCTACATCGCCCTTGCCATGATTCATCACGGCTCCGGCCATAAACGTTGGGGAAATACCCTTGAGCGAATCGAAAACCGCAGTCTTGTTCAGATCCGACTCGACCCTGACATCTCCAACACGCTTGGCATGCCAACTTTTGACAAGGTCTTTAAAGGAGCGAATACCGAACAACTCTTTTTTGGAGAACCGGTATGGATTCCGCAGGAACCGGAATGCCCCGAAACGGGTTATCCAAAACACTGCCCTGATTGTGGTGGAACAGGCGATTTACGCGATGCCATTGGAACCATCAAAGACACTAAACTTCCCGTAGAAACTAAAAATGAGAATGTAGCAACCATGAAGGGAGCCGTATAGATGAACCAGTTCTTTACATACACCCCCTCGGCATTCAGGGAACTTGAAGTGGAGGCGAAAGGTATATGCATCCGTTATAGAAACCAGAAAATGCCTCAGGGGGCATATCCTGAATATGCAGACATCGGGTTTGAGGCAGACGAAGAATCAGGAACGGCAACACTTTTCGTGATTCACGGTATTCACTACTCCGGCCATAACGAGTCCATCCGGGAATGGTTTGAGATGGGAATGATTGAGTTTCCCAACTTTCAGGAACTAACCGACTGGATCAAGGGATCACTGAAAGATGCATTCCAAGAGGCACCACGCCCGAATTCCCCTGTTCCAAATGAAAACTTCATCCAAGAAAGTCCGGTTACTGACATGAATGCAATACAAGCCAGTATTCCTGACAGACAGCAACCGATGTATCTGGATGAAGAAGAACTGCTCTCAAAACTCAAAGAGAATATTATGGGACAGGATTTTGCCCTTAGCGTTCTTTCATCCGTGATTGTCCGGCATCTGGTGAGAAAGCATCCTTCACGGCCTGCCGTTGCTTTTGCGGTTGGACCTACTGGTGTTGGAAAAACCCGCTCGGCAGAAGTTCTGGCCAAAGTTCTCGGAGAACTGGACGAAGGCGGCAACGGTTATCAATACCTACGACTTGATATGTCCGAATATCAGGAAGCTCACCGTATCAGCCAACTACTCGGTGCTCCACAGGGTTATGTCGGACATGGAGATGGAAGCCAGCTCATCGATACACTCAAAGCAAATCCGCACACTATTGTTTTGTGTGATGAATTTGAAAAAGCACACCCCGATATCGGAAAAGCAATTATGAATATACTGGATGCAGGAAGGGTGTCTTCAGCCTCCGGAGGTGCCAACGGAAGGGAGATTGATTGCCGCCATGCGATTTTTATTTTCACCAGTAATCTGGATGCTGATGCCATTCTTGATGAACTCGAAACCCGTAGTGCTTATGGCAACCGCGAAGTAACCGATGAAGTCTGCCGTAGACGGCTCAAGGCGTCAGGAATTCCGCCTGAAATTGTTGGAAGAATTGGCCGTTTTCTCGTCTACCGCCCCCTAACCGGGGCTACCCGCGCTGCAATCATAGCCCTTGCAATTATCGAGGTCACCAAAGAGTACGGAATTAATGCCGTTTATGTAGAGCCTGAAGTGGTTATCGAAATTATGAAAAAAGGGCGTTCGGATGATTTTGGAATACGCCCAGAAAAGTATCTGATTGATGACATGCTTGGAGCTGTATTTTCCAAAGCCGCACAAAACGGAATGACTCAACCCGTTCGAGTTACTGCAAACCCGTATGAATGCTTGTCGCACAAACCAACTGAAGAAGATCTATAGGAGGGATTTAATGAAACTGTCCGACCTATTTTCTCGCTGGAACAAACAAAATAATCCCCCTCCAGAACCAACTCTGGAATCTCACGAGCCGGAGATTCCTCCAAACAGCACCATTATTCTTGAGGAGATTAATCATGCAGAAATTGCAGGATATCCAGAGACGAGCTTCAAAAGCCAAGAGAGAGTCTATCTGGGAGAGGATGGTCAAAAGTGTAAAATCACAATAAAGAAAAATCCACAGGCAGCTGGTTGTGGACATAACCTTAAAAGCCCTGACGATGTAGGTTTTATCTCTTACACATCAAAACTTCCAGTCTGCAAGATTTGCGAGCAGGAATATTACCGACTACGTGACCAGACTCGCCACGAGAACTGCATTTGCAGGCACCTTGTAGCCCCGCATGAACTCACCTACCTCGAAGGAAAAGGATTTGTATGTGAGGAATGCAAAAGACAGGAGAAGGCAATCAAACCCCTGAAGGTTTTAGGGTGGGTTTTTAACCTTCTGCTGAAATCTCTCATTACAGAAAAACCGCAAGCAAACGAAGAGGTGCCAAATGATCTCACCCAACTCCCTCCCCCAAGAAATCTCCCGCCTGTTTCACACGATCAGGAATCACGGCCTTGATACAGTTCCTCGCATCAAGCTCCTCATGAACTGGGTGGAACTTGACCCGGCAGACAAAACCATAATCAAGGAACTAAACGACTGCGTTAATGAAGAGATACGCCTTCAGCAAGTAATTCCTGACCCATTTAGAAAAACAGCTCCAAGGGATTCTAATTATTTTCAGGGAGAGCTGGATCTAGGAGTAATCCCCCACCATGGCCATTCGTTTTCGGCAAATATCGAGAGCATAAATAAACATTGGCTTTGCCTCGGAAAAACTGGTGGAGGGAAAACCACTCTGATTCGCAATGCCCTTCTCCAGATTTTGCAACAACCCGATCCTCCGAAAATCACGCTAATCGAGCGTAAGCAGGAATATACCGAACTGCTTTCTGTATGCCCTGATATGCATGTGCTGGATTCAAAGCATTTAGCATTTAACCCACTCCGTCCCCCTAGCGGGATTAAAACGGCCCAGTGGATAGGCATTTTTACCGAAATAATGGTGAATTTTATGGATATACGAGAAGCCAGCTCCAGCTTTATTATGGATCATGCTCTGCGGTTGATTTCCAATATGAAAAAGGAAGGCCGATATCCAACGCTTGGCGACCTTCGCGCATTTATTTATCAGCAACCCTATAAACCCTTTTCCAAAAATGGACAGCAAAAGGAGACCGTTCTAAACCGTCTAAATGACCTCTTAAACAGCCTCCCCGCCATGTTTGAGTCAGACCGCGAAACCGATATCGAAAAATTAATTTCCAGCCACTGCCTAATCCTGCTCCACGACATTACCCATGGCACCATCCAGAATTTTGTAATCAGCCTTTTGATTGCACAATCGTTTCTCTATCGGAAAATCCATTGCGGGCTACAAAACCGTTTGGAACACATCTTTGTACTCGATGAAGCAGCTTCGCTTTTCAGGAGAAGGGATGAGGTTAAAGACCATGTTTCATTCATAAATGATGTGATCAAAACCGCCCGTGGTTATGGCTTTGGGTTTATTGCGGCAAGCCAGATGGCAACTGACCTCAGTCATGCACTCCTTGCCAATTCAGGAACGCGAATGATGGTTGGAGGATTTGGCCGAACAGAAGACATTGATGTATTCCTTCGACTTAGAGGATGTAGTCCAGAACAACGACAATACGTCTTGAACCATCCAGATGTTGGAAAGGCTTTTATCATTGATGAGCGCTGGTCGCATATTATTGAGTGTGACCTTCACAATCCAAAAGTTCCAAAGCGCCCTTCAGCCGAGGAGCTTCAACAGCGAATAGAAATGTCGGCTCAAATACTCACGCATAAAAGGGAGCCTGTCGTACCAGCGATTGATGTGAAGACAGAAGACAAACCCGAATCAGCCCCCACGCCTCAAGTCTCCAAAAAGGAAGAATGCATCTCCATTGAAATGCGAGTTCTGCAACATATTTACCACGACCATTTTCTGCGACTCAAGGATCGTACAAAAGCCCTTGAGATTCCCAGTGCTACTCTCAAACGTACAATCACAAACCTTGAATCAAACGGCTTTATAATTGTTCACAAAGTGCATGGCAGAACCGGTGCTCCTCGCGACCTTTACGAAGTGACTCCTGCGGGACTGAAACTCATCCGCCAGCCCGAAAAGAAGCTTCCGGGAAAAGGCGGCTATTTGCACAAATTCTACCAAAAGCATGTGTCGGAACATTACAACACTAAGCTATATAGAACCAAAATCGAGGGCATGGCTGACGGCAAAAATATTGATATCATTTCGAGAAAAGACAGTCAGGAAAGTATTGCCATCGAAATCGAGCTACATTCAAAAGAAAACCCAGACCACGTCCTTGAAAACATTGAACGCGCAATCAATGCCAAATGCATCGACCGGGTTTTGTGCCTTGTTCCAACCGAAGCAGAAAGAAAAGCTGTCGTAAAACTTGTGACCAAATCCCCTTTAATGAACAAGCCGGTTTCTGTCGAGCGGCTTTGGAAATATCTGGAGAAATGAAAATGTATACAAAGCTAATTCAAATTCTAATCCTTACACTGGTTGCCATGGTGCTTATTGAGGGGCTCCCAGAACTCTCACGGTTCTTTCGCGACCTTGCTGCCGGAAGCAGGCACTCATCCGGATACAACCTTGCCTTTTGGACGCTCGTTTTAATCGGCTTGTTTTCAATCGCAAGAAATCTAAAGCGGAGGTAGCCGTCATGCATCAAATCAACTGGAAAAACATTCTCTCCCTCGCTGGCCTTCTCCTGCTCCTAATCAACTTTGCACAGATCAAGGCATACATTCAGATGTCGCGCCCCTTTGCCGGCCTTGAAGAGCTTCCCGAAACCCAGCGGCTACTTGTCGTTGCAGGAATCATTCTCGTGGCCGCGAGGATTGTGCATGAACTGAGCAGACCTAGCAGTTAGCAACTTCGATATTGCGGATTACATAGCAAGCATCTAAGCTGGATATGAATCAACATGGGCTTTGAAGTGTCCTGCAAAAATTGATCGGTAAGGGGGCTGTTGTGGCAAGATATTCCTTAGTAGTAGGCGCAGAGTACAAAAGCAATGATAATATCGATGAGCTGAACGATGCCAATGAGACTGGTGCCAGAATCCACGATCTGCTATCCGGCCTCGATTACGATTCAAGTTATCTTCACGGCAACGATGCAACGTATACTGAAATAAACCGTCGGCTGGATCTCGTGACCCAAAAGCTACAATCAGGGGATTCATTTCTCTTCTTATTTATTGGTCGCGGAATTCATTCGACCCAGCGCCAATACATCCTGCCGGAAAATGCCAATCCAAATTCACCAACAGGTAAAATCCGAAATGCTATTTCAATAAATTCAATTGAAAAAAAGAGCGCAATTGATGGGGTGAATAGAGTTTTAGTACTGGATATTCAAAGAAGAACTGAGGAAGGACTCCCGAATGAGGAAGCGCACGCTAACTCTATTAATGAAAATCATATCACCCGCTGCGCAGAGAATGCCTATAAAAAGGCTCCATTCGGAATCTTATGCGGCCGTAGCCAGCTCGAACCATTACCTGAAGATGAAATGCACTCGGTTTTATTTACAAGAGCATTGCTAAGAGCGTTTGAGCGAATACTTAAAAGTGGCTATGAGATTTTCCTCCCAAACCTTGCTCACCTGATTCGAATAGAAACAAAAGTATTTTTCAATCCACTCCTGAATCCCCTGGAACCCGAACCCTCGCTTTACTGCGGATCCTCCATTTTACTTTATCCGGGAAAACAGCTTTTTCCTTCAGAAAAACTATCAGGAAAGAACAAAAAGGAAAAAGTAGCAGCGGATTTAAAGCTGGAACTAATTTTGGAGGATCACTCTCGTTGGTTGAAAGAAGGAGGCAATAATAACGATTTCCGAAGGCTAACCTGGAGCAAACTCAAACCGGTTTTCGACATCTATCAGGGATGGGACGGGACTCCAGATCTTAATTACCGCGATTTGCGGAATGCTAGTTTTGCCAATGCAGAGATCCAGTTCAACAACAGTCTCAAAGGAGCAATTCTCTCACGAACAACCTTCTATAAAGCAAAGATTCATTCCGCGGATTTCACCAAATGTGAACTAAAGAACTGTAATTTTTCCCGTTCAAAAATAAGCAACAGCTCTTTCCTACAAGCCAAGCTGACCGCGAGTCGATTTGATTACACAACCCTGAACGAATGCATTTTCGAGAGGATCTATTCCGTTGAAGGACTCTCTTTTCAAAGCTCCAACATGCAGGATGTTACATTTGCAAATGCTGTTCTGGCATTTTCAAATTTTTCTCACTGCAGGGCACTCGACATTGATTTTACCAATACCCGGCTTCGGGGATCGGTTTTCCTAAGAGCCTCCATAACCAGATCTACTTTTACCGGAGCAGTTCTGTACGGCACAGCCCGGACCGACTGGATGATAAGATATATCAAATGCGAATACGTCTACTGGGATAAAAGGGGCAAAGAAAAATTCCCCCCTCAAAGAGATTATGAAAACGGGGAATTCACTACAGAAAACAGACAGTACACAGAGTTCTCCTACACCTTCAAAGAGGGAATCACACCATTTGACCTAGCGTTTGCAACCCACATCGTAAACGAACTAAATAAGGCTGACTTGGGATTTGAAATACAAATCAAAGATGTTTCTGTGTTTGGCCTTAATCCCACACTTAACTTTATCATGTTGTCAGGAGAACAAAATAGAGATAAGGCAAAGAACACTTTTAAGACGGTACGGGAAAAGTCTCTTGCTCTGGAGACTCAATGTCAGGCGGCCAACGAAACATCATCTCCCGACCCTGTAGCAGATGAGACTACGCTACCCGCACTCACAGACCTGCCCGGTACTGGTGATTCGATATATTCTGAACACGGCCTAAGGTCGCTCATGGGTTTAATGCGAAACGTGGAAAAGGTTGTCACCGAACTTGCCTGCCACTCAAAGCCGGAAAACGTTCACCGTAAGGAACTCACTGGTTATGAGTATATCGCTCTATTGAGAATCGGGAAAAAGGCCGATTCAATCCCGAATCAGACGCTTGCTGGAATCCATACCGAAATCGAAAACTTCATGCCGGGAAAATGCCATATCACACTCGATGCTGAACTGGAAAACCTGCCGGAAAATTCTTACATCAAAGGACTCTACAGAGGTTTTCACTTTTCTTCGAAAAAGGATGCCTTTTTTGCTATTGCAAAACTCCTGCCGGAAGAGGGCGAGCAGCATGTGAGTATTCCGGTTTATTATGAACTAACTTTAACCCCCAGAAGTGCTCTTACCCAATGCCTGAAGCACATTCGGGATTCTCTAAAATATAAATCCATTGAAGATTTCAACCTACCAGCACTACATACCACCCAGAGGGACTTGGTCTGCCCAAATGGACCGGAATTACGGCGATTGCGTGGCAAAACATCTCGCAAGGCAATATGCGAAGATAAATATAAAGATCCAGATGGAAACAAAATTGAGATCAAGCCGACCACATTAGGAAGAGCAGAAAAATGTATTCCTCTGTCAGATGCAATAATACAGGATATCGCCTGTTGCTACGGCGTTCCTGTAAAAAGCCTTTACTTCACAACAATCACCCCAAAACAGAAAACACTCAGTCGCTGGAGAATCAAAACCGGGCTGTCAAAAGAAGAACTGGCGAAACACTTCGGGGTTCACTCTCCTCGATTTTTCGACTTATTGGAAAAACCAGCAAAGGACCTTCCTATTGATACGGTATGTTTCCTTCAGGATCGTTATTGTAGACTGACCGATCCAAATGCCGGAAAAAGATCTGATTCAACTGAGATCGCATTCGAAGACCTGATCGATTTTAAACAGACAAAAGCCCCCTGCGATTAAGCGGCACCTCTACCTCCCGGAACGCCGGATAAACGGAAGCTTTATAAATAAGCTCTTGTTACACTCATTTGGTGACGACAAATGCTGGATGAGAAACTGTTTAATGGAGGCGGGCAACAAATGCTGATTTACCAAAAAGATGATTGGAATGCTAATTTCGGGATTCGGGTTTTAGGCGAAGTATTTATCAACGCAACCGAAACCAACCCCGTAAAGCTTGCAAACTCCCTTCACGATAGATTTCCCGAGGAAACATTCTACCGAATTCCTTCTGAAGAATCTCTTGAATGCTATGTGCCATTTCCCGGTGCTCAAAATGTAGACGATGCAAAAGTACTGATTCCAGAAACACCTGATAATGCCTGCTTCTTTCATGCAAGTAATTATCCACGTTTTGGATACCTGGTGGATATCGCGTCAAAACAACTTCATACCATCAGAGGAGACGATCATTTACATATGCCGGCCAACCGGGTGTATGAAACGTTTACCCAAAGCCAACAGGAAGTACTGGAGAATTCAAAAAACTACCGGCACTCATCTTTTTTCCCATTTAAAACCGAACACACGTACTCATTAGACGCACTCCCTTCTATGTATAAATTCGAATCAGATCTAGCGCAATCAGGCGAACAATACCTTGATGACATAAAAAAATTAGGGTCTTCCGCCAAATCAGTGGGTGCACGTGAGGTTTTCGCTTTGCCTGAAAGTTTGAAATGGCCTGAAATCAGGATGGCATACAAGTAATAT
>JADGFE010000260.1 GCA_016744085.1 Kiritimatiellales bacterium
CTTCGAGACCGTATTAACCAATACCTATTTAATAAACCGGATCGCTACATCACCATATCCGAGAGCATGAAGGCATTATTAATTGAGCGAGGGGTAACCAAGCCTATTGCAGTCGTACCTAACGGCATTTTCTTGCCGCCGCCTCGTTCCACCACGAACCAAAATTCACCTCGCTTACTGGGTAGCCTAGGCCGGATTGAATTTAAACAGAAGCAACAGGACTTTCTAGTCGAGACCTTTTCCTCCAATCCAGATCCCTTCAAAGAGTGCAACCTTCTCATTGCTGGAAACGGTCCCGACGAAGAACATTTAAAAAAGATAATCAGTACGCATCAAAATATTAAATTTATGCCTTGGCAGGAAAATACCGAAGATTTTTACGAACGTATTGATTGCCTCATTATTCCATCCCGCTTCGAAGGCGTTCCCCTCGTAATGCTCGAAGCTCTGGCTCGGGGAATTCCGGTTATCGGAAGCTCCTGCGACGGGATGAAAGATATTTTGCCAGAATCGTGGACGTTTGAGCCTGAGAATTCAAAATCGATGATTAATGCATTTTTGCAGATTAATAAATCGGGGGGGAATGAAATTATTCATCTCCAATCAAAAATTCGTTCCACAAACTCCGTTGAAACTTTTTTTAAAAACTTCCACAATGCCGTACTTCCGAGTCCACAGCGTTATCCATAACGGTTTCAGCTTCATCAGAAGACCCGCTTTCATTTAAGAAAACTTACTTTAAACTCCGAATTAAATGCCAAAGAATATTGTCAAATTCGAACAAAACCTTCTGACTGCACCCTATATTGATTTTTAAAGGTTCTGAATTCAGAGAAGAAAGTTGGAGAAGTATAATGAATATTGAAATCGTCCCTAAGCGCGTCGCTTGTACTTTAATGAGCATTATCGGCCTGCTCATGATTGCCAACTTTATGGCTATGATCTTTTTGGTCGCGCTGGGGTATGGAACAGCCAAAGGCTTTGTTCCGATGTTTTTATTAAATCGGGAATGGAATATTCCAACACTCTATTCAGCCACTGCACTTTTACTCTCCTCGGGCATCCTATTTATAATTTACCGAGCGTCAAAAAAGGCGACCGCCCCTGCACTTCCCTGGATCATTCTTTCTCTGATCTTCTTCGGTCTATCTCTGGATGAAACCGTCATGATTCACGAAGTCGTTAATGAAATGATCGGAGCACATTATCGGCCGGATGGCTTACTTCATTATATATGGGTCATTCCCTACAGCATTGCGGCTTGCCTGCTGGGGATACTCTACATTCCCTTCCTACGTCAACTGCCAGGTAAAACTCGCTATCTATTCATTGCCGCCGGCACCATCTTTGTCGGTGGAGCAGTGGGCATGGAAACACTTACCGCATGGGTGGAGGGTGCCTATAATGGAATGGATAATTATCCCTACATCATTCTCTTCTCGATAGAGGAGTTTATGGAAATGAGTGGCATTGTCATATTTATCTATGCCCTGCTTGACTACATTCGCACCCAGTTTCCCGACTTCAGCCTTAGAGTTAAAACTTCAAACTAAGCAATAAGCAGCCGGATGTTTTTTGAAAGGAAAATACGATTATAAAGAAACCTACCCGCGTTGGCTGAAAGCTTTACCATTTCGTTGCTGTTACAACCTCAACCTTTTCAGCTCTATACAATTACCTTAGTGCCGAATACTGCGTAAGCGTTCGAGATTTCGCCGCTATTGATTTTTGCGATCAACCGTGAAGCGCTTGGCAGTGCGGCTGGTTTTGTACGGGAGGCGGGGCAGGATATCGCGCAGCTATTCGTCGGGATTGATTTCCAGTTTACGGCAGGTTTCGACAGTATGTAGTGGATCGCGCTGGTGCGTCCGGCTTCGGCGCTGCCGAAAAAGAGCCAGTTCTTTTTGCCGATCGCCGAGGGGCGAATGGCATTTTCGACGAGGTTGTTTTCGAACTCCATTTGGGCGTGCTCAGTGTAGAGGCTCAACTTGTCCCAGAGACCGAGGGTGTAGTCGATGGCTTTGCCGGTTTGGCTTTTGGGGCGGTGCGGGAGCGAGCGGTCGGCGATGCGCACATACTTCGGGCGCACGGTCCGCGCTTGAAGAACTTGGTCGACACGACGTCGAGCTCTTCGGTCACCTCTTCGGGTTCGATGACCACTTCCTCGACCGGCAGATCTTCAGGAATGCACTCGGACAGCAACTTGTGCTTCGAGTTGCAACTTCAGATAGCGAATTTCAGTTTTCAAGCGCGCAAGTTCCGCCGCCATCGAATTGAAGTTTCCCACTGTTAAATCCATGCCGCATAGTATAACCCAAACCCAGCGCACGAATGCGGCATCAAGATCGAAAAAACTTGGGGAAATCAGCGCAGGTATCACGGGCGCATTTGAGCGCCGCGCAAACCCACCGGTTCGGTGGCCAGCACGGTTCATGTGAAACCTCATCGACTCCTCAGTTAATTTGAAGTCGGTGATATGATCAAATCTGTAAACTCTCGAATCTCGGTCGCTTACAACACTGCACGCAGCGGGATATTAACTAAGATCAGGCTACGCAATAAAAAAGGGTCTTCCGCCAAATCAGTGGGTAAATGAATGATTAACACACCGAACAACTTATCTGTAATGTGTTGTCGACGAAAACGACACTACACAGAA
>JADGFE010000084.1 GCA_016744085.1 Kiritimatiellales bacterium
GGGTTAGGGGCATAAAAGGGCAGCATACTACCCACCGATTCTGCGGAAGAGGCGATTTTATATTTGTACGATTCATCAACTCTCCAATATGAGCCGTGCATTTGCCGGATCATTTTATACGGTTATTCCTTCAGCGTGCCACTTGGGTTCGTTGGTGCCAGGTAACGATGGAGGTAAATTATGACTTATAAAATTTCTGACGAATGCACCAACTGTGCTGCATGTGAATCGGAATGCCCGACCGAAGCAATCAGCGCAGGGGACGGCAAATATGTGATCGATGCAGACAGCTACATCGACTGTGCAGTCTGCGAATCAGTATGTCCGGTTGAAGCGATTTCTGCTGGCTAATTTTTCAACTATTGGAAGATAAGTGGCCCCCTGCCTTACGGCAGGGGGCTTTTTTATGAGGATGATCTAACTAACCAGAAGGATCATGAACACATCGCACCATGCGCTGTTTTCTTTTCCCATAAATCACGTTGTTTCAAATAGCGTTCACACTGTTGCCGACGCTCATAGCCCAGCATGACCCCCAGCATAAAATCTTCTTCCGGGGTATAGTCGTTGAGATTTGATTTTCCGATCCGTCGAATGACCTCAATGCTGGCCGGATCGCCGAAAAAGATATTGATGCGGTTGGTTTTTCCAACGGTATAAACCTCGTAGGAAATGGATGCAAATTCCAACCTGCGGACCACGGCGGGGAGATGCTCTTTTTCGATGGTATGGAGTACAAGGTTTCTCAACCCCTTTTTATACTCATAGAGATGATGAGCGAAAACCTTCATACTATGCTCCGATTTCCGTTTGAATTTTGAGGACCCATTCAGAGAGTCGTTCGTCGGTTTTCTCGGACTCATTATCCTCATCCAGCGGAAGGCCGCAAAAGGTGTCGCCGACCAGAGCGCGGGATTCGATGCCGTCAAAACCGGCATTGGGCCAATCACCGATTCGGGTGATTCCTTTGTCGGAAAGCGCCTGCGCCATATCGGCCATACCATCAACAAAGGTGTCGGCATAGCTGGACTGGTCGCCTAATCCGAAAATGGCACCTTTTGAAACCATCAGGTTCATACTTCCAAGTGTTGGAAGGAAGTCTGCCATATCATCTTGCAGGTCGCCCATGCCCCAGGTGGAGGCACCCAGAATCAAGAATTCACAACCGGTTAGGGATTCTTCCGTGGCATCTCCTGCGGCCATCGCTTTGGCATTTAAAAGTTCCGCCAGGTTCTCGGCAACGCTTTGGGTGGTTCCCGTCATACTTCCATATACAATTATTGTTTTCATTTTATGTTCCTCGAAGATTAAATTGAGTTCTGCGCAGCGCCGAATGCAACGGCATCGGCCGTGATGAGTTCATTTTGTTTAAAAAGTGTAACCATCCAGTTTCGAATGCGGTATTCAACCTGAAGTTTATCATCCAATGTTTTGCAGTCTTTAATCTGTAGAGATTGAGAGAGCATGGTCAGAACGCTATCGCTTGGGCCGTGTAGTAATGCGGGTAGCAGCTGTTTTTTGGAATGAAAGTGGGCGAGGTTTTTCTGTAGGGATCCATTCGCCAATGCGGTAAGCCGTTTCATTACACAACCGCAGAAGGAAAAGCTGAGCACTCTAGAGTAAGAATTGTTCTGGTTGAGCATCTGTATCCCTTCGGCACGGACAAGAAACCAGTTTCCAGCCTCGATCGTTTGTTTTCCTAGATCCGGCAATTGGACAGAAATATTTCCATTACGAACCGTGCCAGCCCAGATGACATTGCTCGGCAGCGTGACAGGGATTCGCGATGTACATTCAGAAAGAAAGTTGAATTCGTGCAATGTCATTCCGGAGTCGAGGCCTACACTGCTTCCTGTGACTAAGTGGCCATTATCGGTGGAATTATATTCGCGGGAATTTTTGAAAGGGCTAATGCCCTGTACTGTTTTATTCTGCATATCCGTTTCGTCTCCATTTGACTATTGGATTAAACAGATGGGTGGTTCTGAGTAATCCGACTTGGGCAACTGATTTCTCAACGCCTTTTATTTCGAATTCCTTCAGGACCACCCTGACAGGATAAACTGGGAAGGAGCATGGCTCCGCTTTCAATGGGCAGGAACGTAACAAACTAAAAAAGTTTGGCAAGCCTAAAATTTAGATTCAGTCTCAATAGTGGATTATAGGCGCGGAAAGGTAGCTCGTCCTGAAAATAGGCAAATATGGTATGAAAAGAGTGACCCTGATGTGTTTGGAAATTATTCATAGGGGGCCAGTTACTTGAATCAGATGAATGATCTTAGTTTGGTCCGGAAAGTATATTGGTGAGAGGCCGGAAAGTAGTAAAAAAGAGGCTTAATATGATCTTCAATCCGTTGCTCATGTTAGATACAGTTGCTAACTGTTTTTGGCGCTCGGAGAAAAATGAATTTTAATAACTTTAAAGAGTGGCTGGAAGAAACAGCGCAGGAAATCGGAGCCTTTTCAGCCGCCTGTATCCGGTTGGATAATCCCGTTCTCCGAACCCGAATTGCTGAAAATAATGAAGTGGTGGCCGATTGGCTAAAGGCCGGCCTTCATGGTGAGATGGACTATCTCGAGCGCATGTCGTCTGAGAAATCCGATCCGCAAAAAGCCTTTCCCTTTGTCAAATCGGTGATTGTACTGACCTTCACCAATCGCTGGGGCGACCCGGAAGCGGTACATCCGTTTCCGGTTCCGGCAGAAGATGCGCTACTCGGCTATATCTCAGCCTATGCCAAGGAAAAGGATTATCACATGAATGGGCAGGCCATGCTGGCCAAGCTGACCGATTTGCTGGGAGAGGGGATTAAGGCGGAAGCGGCAGTTGATACGAAAGCGGTTTATGAACGGCTTTTTGCAACCGTGGGTGGATTGGGCATTATCGGGGGTAATGATTTGCTGCGCGTTCCGGGCAGAACAAATGTGCGTGTATTTATTGGCTGTCTTTTTGTGGATGCCGAGCTGCCGGAAGTTATCCATGAACCTAAAATGCCGTTTGCCTGCGACGATTGTCTGGCCTGCATTAAAAAGTGCCCGACAGACGCCATCCAATTTGGTGAACCGATCGATGCCCGTAAATGCATCAGCTATCTAACGATTGAAAAGCGCAGTGTGTTGGATCGCAAAGAGAGTGAAATGATTGAGGACTGGCTGTTTGGCTGTGATTGGTGTTCCGTGGTCTGTCCCCCTAAAGATAAAAAGGATACGCGCATCCCGATCGATCTGGAGTGGTTGCTGAAGACTCCCGCCGGAGAGCTGAGACGATTGATTAAGGGGAACGCAACGGGCTATGCCGGTGTAACGCAACTGAGAAAAAATGCGATCGTATTGCTGAAGAAAGATAAATCCGATAAAGCCATGGCCTTGCTGGACTGGGTTGAAAAAAATACAGGCAGCGCCCTGATTCGCAAGCAACTCGCTGAATGAAAAGTATTATTTCTCATATTAACAATGGGAATAACATGCTTCTTTTTTCAGAATAACGTTATGGCAGACCGCTCTGGTTTATGGGACATTCTCCGCTCTTAATTTTTAATCAAGAGGAGCTGGAACAATGGATTTGAATCTCGTAGCAAACACCATTCGTGGACTGTCAATGGACGGCGTTCAGGCCGCCAATTCAGGACATCCCGGCATGCCGATGGGGATGGCTGATGTCGCCGCTGTGCTCTGGACCAACTATCTTAAACATAATCCGAAAAACCCGGATTGGGCTGATCGTGATCGTTTTATTCTATCAGCTGGCCATGGCTCGATGCTGATCTATTCCCTGTTGCACCTCGCCGGTTATGACCTGCCGATTGAAGAGTTGAAAAACTTCCGCCAATGGAACTCCAAAACCGCCGGTCATCCGGAATACGGCCACACTGACGGCGTGGAAACCACCACCGGTCCGTTGGGGCAGGGTTGCACCAACGGTGTTGGAATGGCAATTGCCGAAAAAATGCTGGACGCCCGCTTTAATACCGCTGATCAAAAGGTTGTTGATCATTTTACCTATATCATGGCTTCAGAAGGCGAGTTTGAAGAAGGCGTTTCCCACGAAGCCTTCTCGCTGGCAGGCAACCATGGCCTCGGAAAAATCGTGGTTTACTATGACCAAAATTTTATTTCTATCGAAGGGGACACCCATATCACCTATACCGACGATGTGACCAAGCGCATGGAAGCCTATGGCTGGCATGTTCAGGAAGTCGACGGACATAACCACGGTGAAATTGCCGCGGCGACCGAAGCGGCTCAGTCTGAAACCGAAAAGCCTTCGGTCATTATCTGTAATACCACCATTGGCTTCGGTTCGCCGAACAAAGCCGGCGGGCACGATGTGCACGGCGCTCCACTGGGCGAAGAAGAAGTGGTTGCAACGAAGAAAAACCTCGGTATGCCGGAAGATAAGTTTTATGTGCCTCAGGAAGTTCGCGCTGTTTTTGCCGCACGTGTTGAAGAAATGCAGAAATCCGAAGCGGACTGGAATGCACTCTTTGATACATGGTCTTCAGCTAATGCGGATCGTGCCAGCGAGTGGGCTATGGCCATGGCGGGCGATATCCCTCGGTTGAAAGAAGTGTTGCCGGAGTTTGAAAAGGGCTCGTCATTGGCAACCCGCTCCGCATCGGGAAAAGTTATTAACGCCTTGGCTAAAGAACTTCCATTCCTCGTTGGGGGTTCAGCCGATCTGGCGCCTTCAAATAATACCTATATGGCTGGCATGGGCGATATTGGTAAAGATTCCTTCGAGGGACGAAACTTTCACTTTGGTGTCCGCGAACTGGGCATGGCCGGAATTATGAACGGCGTGCAGTTGCACGGTGGCTTCCGTATTTTCGGTGCCACGTTCCTCGTGTTTGCTGACTATGTTCGTCCGGCCGCCCGTCTTGCCGCGCTGATGGGCTTGCCTGTGATTTATGTATTCACCCACGACAGTTTCTGTGTGGGCGAAGATGGGCCAACGCATCAGCCGATCGAAACCTGCGCCAGCCTGCGTATGATTCATAACATGACTGTTATTCGTCCGTGCGATGCCACCGAAACAGCTTTTGCCTGGGTTGCTGCGCTGGACAATAAGGCCGGTCCGACCGCACTGTTGTTGACCCGCCAAAACTTGCCGACCCTCGATCGTGATGAATATCCTAAGGCCTGCAGTCTTAAAAAGGGGGCATACACGCTATGGCAGAGTGGGGAAGGTGACCCTGAGTTGCTCATGATTGCGACGGGTTCCGAGGTTGAAATCACATTGGCTGCCGGTCAAAAGCTCGGTGCCGAAGGTAAAAACGTCCGCGTGATCAGTATGCCTTCGTGGGAATTATTCGAAAAGCAGGACGCCGACTATCAGGAATCGGTACTGCCGGATGCCGTCTCTAAACGTATTGCCGTTGAAGCGGGTACTTCCTTTGGCTGGGAACGTTATGTTGGCCGTCACGGGGTGTTGATTACTAAGGATGACTTTGGTGCATCAGCTCCGTTTAATGTGCTGCAGAAAGAATTTGGTTTCACCACCGAAAATGTATACGAGAAGGCAAAAGCGTTACTGGTCTAGTCGGTAATGTCCGAGGCATTTTGACCGAATTAATTCAGCGAGCTGAGTCATGGTTGATCGTAAAGAGGAGAGAGAAAAGGCTTCAGAACGGCGATTCGTCGGCGGAGCGCTGGGATTTGGAAGTTCTTTTGCGGTAGGCATGGCGATTTTTAGTCTGAGCGGACATTGGATCGACGTAAAATACGATAAGGAAGCCATTTTTACGCTGAGCGGCGTATTCATGGGTTTTTTTTATGGCGCCTGGGAAATCTGGAAGCTGGTGGCTGAATCCAATCGAAGCGCGGTGGAGAATGATGAAAAAGAGGCATTAAGTGAGGAAAACGAGGCCGAATGAATCAGCATAACAACCCGCTAAAAATGTTCAGGAATCGCAGCCTGTTGATTGTCTCAATGGTATTTATACTGGGATCTGTGATCATATTGAACACCTTTTACGGAAATTTGCTGTTAAAAGAGCTATTTTATTGTTGGCTACTCGTTTTTATTAATGCATATATCGGTTCTTTTATAGCGAATCAGGCATTAAAGCAGGATTCTACTGGTTTCTTAGTATGGGGTATGTTGATCAATGGTTTTCGAATCGGGGTCTTCTTAATCGTACTATTAGTCATTTTAAAATCGAATATTTTGAACAATCGCGAGTTTGCTGCAATCACCCTGTTTGGGTATCTGGTTTTTCTTGCGCGGGAGGTTTACAGCCTCCATACCCATTCGTTACGGGTATATCAAAATGAACAACGTAATTAGCGAATGAGCGAAGCGGCAACAACAGCAGGAGAGGTGGTTACTGCCTCGGTAGCGGATCAGCGGAGCGAGCTGGTCAACCAGTGGATTATGCACCACGTCACGGATTCGGATTCGTGGCATACGATTCTATGGGATCTTCATCTGCCCTCATGGATGAGTAACAATGCACTCATGCTTATTATTGCCGGGCTGATCCTCGTATTCATTTTTACGCGACTTTTCCGCCACGAGGAAGGCCGCGCTCCGCGAGGCTGGACGAATGCACTCGAAGCGCTGGTTTTGTTTGTGCGGGATGATATCTGTATTGCCAATCTGGGCGAAAAAGACGGCCGAAAAATGGCGCCGTTGTTCCTCTCATTTTTCTTTTTTATCGTAACGTGCAACCTGATGGGGCTGATTCCGCTATTTTCAACTGCCACCGGTAATATTAATGTCACCTTCGGGCTGGCTACCGTGACCTTCTTTTTCATGGTCTTCGGTGCCATGTATGTAAATGGACCGATCGCTTTTTTCAAAAGCTTTGCTCCGACCGGTGTGCCGTGGCCGATCCTTTTTATTATTGTGCCGCTCGAGATGATTGGGCTGGTGATTAAATGTGCCGCGCTGACGATACGTCTGTTTGCCAATATGCTGGCGGGGCACATTGTTGTATTTTCATTGATCGGGTTGCTGGTCATGTTCGGAATGGCCGCGTTGCCGGCCTTGGTTATGGCCTTGGCCATCAATATGATGGAAATCTTTATTGCATTCCTTCAGGCCTATGTATTCAGTCTGTTGTCGGCCATGTTTATTGGCCAGATGTATCACCCGGCGCATTGATGAAGTATTTTTTGAAGTAGAAAAAATTGAACTAAACTAGAGTAAGGAGAATGACATGAACGTAGCAGTAATTGGTGCAGGACTTGTGACACTTGGTGCGGCATTTGGAATCGGTTGGATTGGTTCTTCTGCAATGAATGCAATGGCTCGTCAGCCCGACGCAGCTCCGAAAATTCAGACCGGTATGTTGATTGCAGCAGCCCTGATTGAAGGTGTAGCACTTTTCGGTGCAGTAATCTGCTTCCTCGCAAACTAATCAAGCAACACGGTTTACGCAGGAGTCATCATGGCTGATTCGCAACATAGCGCCGAGCACGCGCACACCCTCAACGAAGTTATCGAAACGCATGCGGTGCATGCGGGCGACCACCATGCGGAAGTGAATCCCATGGAGGTCTCGGGACAGATGGTCGTATGGACCTGGGTCGTGTTCGTTCTCACGTTGATTGTGCTCTACAAAGTGGCGTGGAAGCCCATTCTTTCCGTACTCGATAAGCGCGAAAAGGATATTCAGGATTCCATCGATAACGCAGAAACGATTCGTGAAGAGCTGGAATCTCTGGAAGAGACGAAGGCACAGACGATCGCTGAGGCGGATGAAAAAGCCAAATCAGTACTCGAAGCGGCCCGTAAGGGTGCTTACACCCAGGCTCAATCGATTGAAGCCAAAGCGCGGGATGAAGCCAAGATTGTGGCGGAAAATGCTAGCCGGGAGATTGAAGCCAGCCGGGCCAAAGCGGAAGACCTGCTTCGTATCGAAAGCGCAAGCTGGGCGCGGCAGCTGGCTAGTAAGCTCATCAACGAAAATCTAGATGACGATAAGAACCGGGCATTGACCGACAAATTTATTCAGGAACTCTAAAGGCACCGATGGAAATTTCTTCAGTTGCTAAACGATATGCGCAGGCCCTCTATGACTTTTCTGCAGAGGGCAATGCCACGGATGCTGTACGGGCGGACTGTACGGCCATTCGGCAATTGATCGATAGCTCGAAGGATTTTTCGGCCTTTATTGAAAATCCAACGATTCCTCCTGAAACAGCAGATCAAACAGTGGTGGCTCTCTTTGAAAAAAAGGCACATGCCGTTTCGTTACGCTTTCTTCGCTTCCTGGTCACGAAAGGCCGCCTGAATGAATTGCGGGGAATCTGTGACGCCTTTGAGCAGCACATTTGCGAGGACCTTGGCATTCTAAAGGTTAAAATAACCGCTGCGCATGAACTGAGCGATACGCAGCTCACGGTGATGAAAGAAAAGCTGAGCACACGCTACAGCAAGCAGATCGATGCGGCAGTAAAAGTAGACCCATCGCTGATTGGTGGATTCATAATTCAGGTCGGCGACTACATTCAGGATTTTAGTATCGTCACCAAGCTAGATCATTTTGAAGAACAAGTGATCCGCGCATAGCGAGACTCTTTTAAAGTAACATTCATAAGTAGAAGGCAAAACCATGGCAATAGATATCAAGCCCGATGAAATATCGTCCATTCTAAAAAAACAGCTCACTGATTTCGACGACCATGCGATCGAATACGAAGTCGGATCCGTGCTTACCGTCGGCGATGGAATCGCTCGTGTCCACGGCTTGTCCAATGTAATGGCAGGGGAGTTGGTTGAATTTTCCAATGGTCTGAAAGGTATGGCCCTCAACCTCGAAGACGATAATGTCGGGGTCGCGATTTTTGGTTTGGATACCGGCATCAAGGAAGGCGACCAGGTCAAACGCACCGAAACCATTGCTTCTGTGCCTGTGGGAGATGAATTGGTTGGCCGTGTAGTCGATGCACTCGGTGTTCCAATTGACGGCGGTCCTGCACTGCATAATGTTGAATATCGCCAGATCGAGATTAAAGCGCCCGGCATCATTGATCGTCAGGACGTACACGAACCAATGCAGACCGGCATCAAGGTCATCGACGCACTCACACCCGTTGGTCGTGGCCAGCGCGAGCTGATCATTGGTGACCGAAAAACCGGCAAGACCGCTCTGGCGATCGACACCATTTTGAACCAGCGCGGTGAAGACGTACATTGTTTTTATGTAGCCATTGGTCAGAAGCGCTCCACCGTGGTTCAGGTTGCTGAAACCCTGAAACAGCACGGTGCAATGGAATACACCACGATCATTTCCGCAACGGCATCCGATCCGGCCCCAATGCAGTATCTTGCGCCCTTTGCTGGTACAGCGATGGCGGAATACTACCGCGATAGCGGAAAACATGCTTTGATTATTTATGACGATCTGACCAAGCAGGCGCAGGCCTACCGTCAGTTGTCGCTGTTGCTTCGTCGGCCGCCTGGACGTGAAGCATTTCCCGGCGATGTCTTTTATATTCACTCCCGCCTGCTCGAACGTTCCGCAAAAATGAGTGCGGAAAAAGGCGGCGGAAGTTTGACTGCATTGCCGATTATTGAGACGCAGGATGGCGACGTTGCAGCCTACATTCCAACCAACGTGATTTCCATTACAGACGGGCAGATCTTCCTCGAGTCTGACCTGTTTAATTCAGGCCAGCGCCCGGCAATTAACCCCGGTCTTTCGGTATCCCGTGTGGGTGGCGATGCACAGATCAAAGCCATGAAGCAGACGGCAGGAACACTGCGTCTCGATTTGGCTCAGTACCGCGAACTTGCCGCATTCTCTCAGTTTGCTTCCGATCTTGATGAATCCACCCGCAAGCTGCTCGAACGCGGTCAGCGTCTGATGGAAATTATTAAGCAGGGAGTCAATGTGCCACTTGGCGTGGCCAAGCAGATCGTAATTATTTTTGCAGGCACCAATGGATACCTTGACGATATTCCGGTGTGTGATGTGGGCACGTTTGAAGCCAAGCTCAACCTAGCATTGGAATCTCGCTATTCGGACGTCCTTAAACAAATTAAGGAAGAACGGGCATTGAGTGAAGAGCTGAAGGAAAAGATCAAAACTGCGCTCGAAGATTTCAAGCGTACCTTCGAAGCCTAATTTTTTCGGTAATCAGTTATGGCGAGCATTAAAGAATACACCCGTAAGGTTATCAGCCTCAAGAATACGGTGAAGATCACCAAGACCATGAAAATGGTCTCGGCGAGTAAACTTCGTCGTGCGCAGGATGCTGAAAATCGGGCCAAGGCCTATGCTCACGAAGTCAATAACCTGATTTTTCGTATTGCCGGTTCCGTTGAGCAAGACATGCATCCATTGCTGAATCCACGTGAGGAAGTAAAAAATGTTTTGGTTTTGGTGTTTTCTTCCGACAAAGGGTTGTGCGGTGGTTTTAATAATAACCTGATCAAATTTGCGCAGATCAAGCATGATGAATTTAAAGCGGCCGGCAAACAGGTGAGTCTGGCCTTTTGCGGAAAGCGCGGGTTTACCCATTTTTCGAATCGGGTAGACGTTTTCAAAAACTACCCAGGCGTCACGGCATCACCGCATTCCCGCGATGCGACGGAGATTGCAGAAGAGTTGACTAAGGCTTTTTCGGCGGAACAGTTTGATGAAGTGCACATGGTTTATAATCACTTTGTTAGCCCGCTTTCCCAGATTCCGCAAAGCGATCAGTTGATTCCTTTGCCGCTGGCAACGCTGGAGGATCATGATCAGGTGGAAGTCATTCAAGAGGATGATTTCATTGCTGAGCCTCCATTGGAAGAATTGCTGAACAGCCTGATTCCCATGCTTGTGGTATTTAAAATGTTTTACGCCCTGCTGGAAAATGCGGCCGGCGAACATGGCGCACGCATGACGGCCATGGATAATGCGACCACCAATGCCAACAAGATGATTGATGAATATACCTTGCTTCGTAACCGTGCCCGCCAGGCGGCGATCACGACGGAGTTGATCGAAATTATTTCCGGCGCCGAAGCGCTTTAGTTAAACCCATTTATTTAAATTAGTTTTAAGACGTTAAGAGAAACAGGAGAGCATCCATGAGTACGGCAACTGAAACCGCAATCGGTCAAATATCCCAAATCCTCGGGGCGGTCATTGATGTAAAATTTTCAGATGGACAACTGCCCAATATTCTATCGGCGCTGAAACTGTCGAACCCGACGATTAACGATGAACCCGATAATCTCACCTTGGAAGTTTCCCAGCATCTGGGCGACAACGTGGTGCGTTGTATTGCCATGGATACCACCGACGGTCTTGTGCGTGGCGCTCCGGTTCGGGATACGGGCGATATGATCCGCGTTCCGGTCGGTACTCAAACACTGGGTCGCGTGATGAATCTTCTCGGCGATCCCATCGACCAGAAAGGGCCGGTTGAAACAGCGTCGACATCAGTAATTCACCGCGAAGCGCCAGCTTTCGATCAGCAGGATACGTCTGATAACGTGCTCGTTACCGGCATCAAGGTGGTCGATCTACTTGCTCCGTATAAGAAGGGCGGGAAAATTGGCCTATTCGGCGGAGCCGGTGTCGGCAAGACCGTATTGATTCAGGAATTGATTAACAACATTGCCAAAGGCCACGGCGGTTACTCGGTATTTGCCGGAGTAGGGGAACGTACCCGTGAAGGTACCGCGCTGTATCGCGAAATGGGCGAAGCCGGTGTAATGGATAAGACCGCTATGGTTTACGGTCAGATGAATGAACCTCCGGGTGCGCGTGCTCGTGTAGCACTTTCCGCACTGACCATGGCAGAATATTTCCGTGATGACATGAATCAGGACGTACTCCTTTTCGTAGATAATATTTTCCGTTTCACGCAGGCCGGTTCTGAAGTATCCGCCTTGCTCGGTCGTATTCCTTCAGCCGTGGGGTATCAGCCAACACTTGGTACCGATATGGGGGCACTGCAGGAACGGATTACTTCAACGAAGAGCGGATCGATTACTTCGATTCAGGCGGTTTATGTGCCGGCCGATGACTATACCGATCCAGCACCGGCAACGACCTTTGCCCACTTGGATGCAACGACAGAGCTGTCGCGTCCGATTTCTGAGTTGGGCATTTATCCAGCGGTTGATCCGCTGAGCTCGACATCAACCATTCTAAACCCAAGTGTTGTCGGGCAGGAACACTACGATGTTGCCCGCGGTGTGCAGGAGATTCTTCAGAAATACAAAAATCTACAGGACATCATTGCCATTTTGGGTATGGATGAGCTTTCTGAAGAAGACCGTCTAACAGTTAACCGTGCGCGTAAGGTCCAGAAATTCCTGTCGCAGCCCTTCGATGTGGCCAAGCAGTTTACCGGTATGGACGGAAAATTTGTACAACTGGAAGACACGATCCGATCCTTTAAAGAAGTGCTCGAAGGCAAGTATGACGATGTGCCGGAAATGGCCTTCTACATGGTCGGTGGTATCGACGACGTGCTCGAAAAAGCGAAGACCCTTTAATTATGTCCCTTTTCTCCTTACAGATGATTAGCCCGGAAGGAAGTATCTGGGAAGGCGAAGCCGAAGCGGTCACCGTTTGCGGCATTCAAGGATCATTAGGGGTTTGGGCAAACCATGCTCCAATGATTGCTGCACTTATTCCCGGAACCTTAGAGGTCCGCTTCGCTGAAGAGAGCAAATATTTTGCTGCCGGCGAAGGAATTCTTGAGGTGCGTCCGGACAAACGGATGGTCATACTCATCGACTATGCCGAGTCCTTCGATACGAAAGAAGAGGCCCTGTCTC
>JADGFE010000085.1 GCA_016744085.1 Kiritimatiellales bacterium
ATAGGTTATACCGTCGGCGGACGTTACGGCATGCGGCCCAGCGGTGCCGGCCCCGTATTGATAGGTTCCCGAAACACCGGTTTTGGTCTGGATGTTGCCAATGGCATCGTAGGTCGACACAGAGGTCGACCCTCCAACATCGGATTCAACCAGCCGGTTGAGTTTGTCGTATTCAAAACCTTCCTGGAGAAAAGAAATCCCGTGGCGATAGTCCCGGCGCTGAACCAGATTGCCCAGCCGGTCGAAGGTGTAGGCCATGGAAAGAATATCATTGCCGGTGGCCCCTTCGCTCTGGGCCGTGCTTTGTTCCAGCAGGCCGGTCAGCGGGTCGTAGGTGTTCGCCGTAACTACACCGTTTCCAAGCGTATATTCGAGCAGGTTTCCGCGGACATCAAAATCCGCCTCGTCGATTGCCCACCACACATGGCCGGATCCGTCGGCAACCTGCGTGATCACCCCGCGTTCGTTATAGGTATTGATGCTTTCGAATGAATTCCATTCGTGGCTCAGATTATCGCCCGAAGCGATAACCGACTGCGGTCGCCAGAACCGGTAGCTGGACTTGACCCGGCTGTATTCATCATAGGTCTGAGTGGTGTAATACCACTTGGTATCGATATTCTGCAGCGTGAGCAGCGGGCGCCCCAGCGCATCGTAGGCGTGCGTGCGGCGGTGCACGAGGTTGGTGCCGGAGGCATCGTGCAGCTCCGACCGCCAAAGACCTCCAAGTTTTCCACCTTGCCCGGAATGATCATAAACCCATTGCGCGGTACCTTCGGGAGTGATGCGCTTGGTCATGCGGCCGAGCACATCGTATTCCATGGTCGTGACCTTGCCGTTTGCATTCGTCTGGCTCGTGAGTTCGCCCAGAACGTTATAGGCGTAGAACCACTCGCCCATATCCGGATCGTCCTGCCGGATCTTATTGCCGCGCAGATCATATTCCATTTCGACCAGATTGCCGGATTCATCAAGGGTCTCTATGAGGTTGCCGATGGCATCGTAGTCGTAACCGATCTCATAGCCCATGTTATCGACCACCTTGAGTAGTTTCCCCTTGGCATCCTTATGCGTTGTGATGACCTGGTCCCGTGAGTTTGCATCGCCGTCTACCGCGCCAACGTTATTGGTTACACTCGATACCAACCCCTGATAGCCAAAAGCGGTCTGGGTTCCATCCGGCGCCGTGGTGAGCTTCGGTCGGCCCAGCGCATCAAACTCGGTAAACCCATAGTTTGGGGTACTGCCTGCCACATAGGGATCGCTGGTTACCACCGACCGGCCCAGCACATCAAAACCGGCATCGAGATAGATCAGCTCGCCGGAAGGACTTTCCCCTACCTTGCGGATAACCCGTCCCTGCCGATCATAGAAGGCCGTGGCCGGAGCGGATCCACTGGACTCGGAGGTGATGGTATAGGCCACATCGAACGCCGTATTGCTCCCGCCGTCCGTCAGCGGAATCGAAACCGCCATGCCGGTTTCCCAGGCATAGGTCGTGGTGGTTGAAGTTCCGTCCGCCCGTAGCTCGACCGCCGGCCTGCCCAGCGCATCGTACTGCCACGTGGTGGTAATGCCATTGGGCCCGGTTTTGGAAAGAACCTGCCCGGTATTCTGGTCGATCCCGGTGGTTTCGCTATGGCCCAGTATATTTTCCGATGCGGTCACAAAGCGGCCGGCGGTATCGTAGGTAGTGCGTTGCGTACTGCGCGAAGCAATGCCCGCCCCGGATATCACTTTGTTGGTAATATTGCCGAATGCATCGTAGTAATAATCCGTCGTCAACCACGACCCCGTTCCGGGTTCGGCGGTTTCCGTGGCCAGCAATCCCGTATCGGCATAATAATCGAACGACGCCGTCCGGACCATATTCGATCCGTTCTTAATATGAGCAACCTCCGATTCCTTCAAACGACCCAGCAGCCAGTCGTCTTCATCCACGGCAAAATAGGAACTGGAGGAGACCTGCTTCATACTGTCGCCATGGTCGATCACGATCTTTGAAACGTTTCCGTATGTGATGGCCGCCGGAAAGTTGTTGGTGTATTGCACAAGGTTGGGCGTGTCCGGAGCGGTGTTTTGTTCGTCGAACCAGTTATAGGTCGTCACTTCAGAAATAAGGTCATTGGTATTACCCAACTCCCATTTGCGTTCCGTGGATTGGGCCACATAGTAAAACAGCGGATGGTTCGTCAGCGCCGCGCCCGTGTTCACCTTGTCGTATAGATAGGTGTTTTCCACCTGCCGAAGCAGCTCCCCCGCCGGATTCCCGGATGGATCGCGTATATAACGCATTTCCGTTTTGAGCGGTGCCCCAGTCAGCGGAAAATCCTGTGCCAACACCTCCACCTGCGAAAAACGGGTCTGCCGGTCGTAGGATTCGAAAATCTGGAAGCCTAAAAAACCACGGTCACGATGGCTCCGCGCATTGGCATAGGTGTAGTCGGAAAAATACGGCCCGCCCACCCCGTCGTCGTTGGCCAGTGACGACACCACATACATGGCCGCCTGTATATCGTAGACCGGATATTCCGCACCGCTTCCCTTGGTGTAGATCGTGGGGTCGGTGATCGGCAGGTATTCGATCTCCATGATCGGCCCATGCTCCGTGGCCGAGCGATAGCCATTGGTTATCGTATTGAGCAGGCAACGTTCATGGTTGTTGAGCGCGATCCATGAATATTGCGCCAGATTATTCGGATAGACACTGGCCATATCTAACGATCCGTCGCCATCGAAGTCCCCCAGTTTAACCGCCATGTATTCACTGCGGCACACATTACCCGCGCCCCCGTTCGGGATGAAACCCGTTCCGCTTGTGTAATTGAACGTGCCGTCCCCATTGGAAAAGCCAATCCAAGAATACTGCGCATCGTTGTTCGGATGTATCCAAAGCAGATCCGCCAGCCCATCCCCGTTGGCATCAGTCGCCAAAGCTCGCGTAGCCGTATTTCTGAAAACATTGCCAGCACTGCCGGTCGGGATAAAACCGGTTCCGCTCGTATAGGTGAACGTTCCATCCCCATTCGACAACCCGATCCACGAATACTGGGATGAATTATTTTGATGAATGCTGGTGATATCCGCCAGCCCATCCCCGTTGAAATCCGCCGTCATCGCCAAGGTGGCCGCGTTGCGGAATACATTTCCAGCGGAACCGTTCGGGATAAAATTGGTACCGCTCGTATAAGTGAACGTTCCATCCCCATTCGACAACCCGATCCATGAATACTGGGATGAATTATTCCCGTGAACACTAGCGATATCCGTCAGGCCGTCCCCATTGAAGTCTGCCGCCATAACCGAAGTGGCCGTGTTTCGGAATACATTCCCGGCAGCGCCGTCTGGAATCACATTGGTGCCGCTGGAATACGTGAATGTTCCGTCGCCATTGGAAAGGCCGACCCACGAATACTGCGCCAGATTGTTCGGATAGATGCTGATCAGGTCCGCTAATCCGTCCCCGTTGAAATCTCCCGATTGAACACGAACATATGTACTACGGTAGACATGGGTTGCAGTGCCGTTTGGAATGAAGTTGGTGCCACTGGTGTAGTTAAACGTACCGTCTCCATTGGCCAACCCAATCCATGAATACTGGGACGAGTTGTTCGGATGGATGCTGAGAAGGTCGGACATTCCGTCGCCGTTGAAATCTGGCAGCATTGTACGCGATGCGGTGTTTCGGAATACATTGGTGCTGTTTCCAAACGGGATGAAGTTGGTGCCGCTAGTGTAGCTAAACGAGCCATCACCGTTGGAAAGGCCGATCCATGAGTATTGAGAACTGTTGTTCGGATACACACTAACCAGATCCGTGAAACCATCCCCATTAAAGTCCCCCGTATTCACCGTCATGGCTGTACTGCGGTAGACATTGCCCACACTGCCGTCTGGGATGAAATCCGTGCCACTCGTGTAGTTGAACATGTTCGTAGACGCCTTCGTTGTATACCCAAAAACCGTTTTAGGTGTTTCATCGGAACCAAAAAATTGCTGAACCGATTCCAGAATGCTCGATCCCGTGTCGTTGTATTTGTAGGCAAAGCGGTAGTCGGTCATGTATCCCTCCGCGCCATTGACCACGATTTTCTGCAACCGCTTGTTGGCATGGAACTTTGAACCGGACAGCCAGCCGATGCGGGCATCGTCGCGATCCTCGTAGAGGAACTCGACCTCGTTGCACGGAGCCAGCCCCGCCGCATCGTTGCCCGTGTATTCAATCCGATCCAGCAGATGCGGTGCGTTCGTGGTTTCCGAATAGTGGAACGCAATATGGTTTCCGGCGGTGTCGCTGATCCGGTTGATCGCCCATGAAAACGCCTCAGTCCTTCCCTCGGCCTCCACGAACGAATCCGCCGTGTTTCCATATTCATGGATCAGGCCGGACTTGGTTCTTACCTCCAGCCAGGCATTGGATGAATTCATGTCGCCATGCAAAACGACTTTGCTGAAACTCTCAATCTCCGTGCGGTATTCGGAGCCATCCTCCCCATAACTCTGGCCGGACGACACGAGAAGCAGACGCTGGCCATCCAGCATCAAGCGGTCGTTTTCGTCGAAATCAATCCCATCGATTAAGCCATCATGGATGCGGTCGGAGGGGGCACGAGTGATTGCCGAAAGCCCGCCCAGCGAAAAGCCCATGCCCAGAATGCCGTTACCGCCCTGACTACCGTAGGCAACGGACAGCGTTGGCTGCATCCCTGCCGTGCCGGGAGGAATCGACAGCGGAATGCTGTACGAGGCCGCACCGGTGTTATCGACATTGGCATCGCCCGGCAATGCCCCCACCAGAACCTGCGGTTCTGGATCACCTTCAGGCACCCCCTGCGCCACAACGAATGAAGGAGAGGTTAGCCCCATACAAAACAATAACAAAACCCTACAAATACCCTTTTTCATATACCCGTTCCCGATTAGTGAAGATTAGTGTGAATTAGTGGTTTTCTGTTTTTGCTCCAGCTGCGTCACCCGCCGCTGACGCTTTTCCATGATGCTTTTAACAACGGCTTGGTTTTTCTTTGATTCGGGATTGCGCACGGCATCCGTCCGAAGCGATGCAAAGCTTTTCACGTATGCCGGCGTCTCGGGCGAGGTTCTAGATTCAGTCTGCGACTTCTGGGCAACAATTTCAGACATCAATGCCGGACGGCTGGACTGCATAGCAGGATTGGCGGGGTTGGCGGGGTTGGCGGGGTTGGCGGGGTTAGCGGGGAATTCCGTCCGGGCATCCAGTTGCCCAGGCAAGTCGAACACCTGCTGAACCAACTCCCGATCCTGTGCGGAATAGGTTGCGGCATCTGGAACCGCAGCGAGGGGCAGCGTGGTTTTCTCGGCAGAAATGTCCTGCTTTTTTTCACGATGCTCCATCACGGTGGCGACAATGATCCATGCACCGGCAAGACAAACCAATAGAGGCAAGAAAGTGATAATCCGTTTCATATTACTACTCTCCAAGATAGACCAAATTCAGGCTGGGATCGGTGGCGTGGTACCACCCCGTTTGCGGAACCACCACCAGCACCCCGCCGCTCCCGTTTATTCCAATCGACGTGGCCAGATTGGCCTCGGCGCCATCCGGCATCCCGTCCCCGTCGCTATCCGCAACCAGCGGGTCGGCACCGTTTGCAATCTCAACACCATCATCGATGCCGTCCCCGTCCGTGTCGCTTAGATTTGGATTTGTGCCATGAATGTAAATTTCTAAACTATCCGGCAAAGAGTCTGTATCGCTGAAAACATCGCTCCGTGCCGCCACCCAGAAGTGGGAGGGTGCGTTCGTGGCTTCCTCATCAATCCAGGTGAATTCTGAAACACCTACCGAAGAAATATTCGTAAAAAGCGACCAGTCCCAATCAGGCAGCGATGTGCAGGAAAACACGTCTACCGGGTTCGTGTAGCCGCTTGGAAAATACACCCCGACTTCAACTTCATTACTCTCCGATCCAATGGAAAGCATCAGATTCGTCACTACGGCAGGTGCCGACATCATCATGGACATCGGAGCCATCATTTCCATTGCCAATGCTTCGAGTTCCGCCTCTGCCTCCAGATGCGCATCCCAAAAGACGAGCGGGATAAGTTCCACGACCGTACTGATTTTACTCGGATGGAAAACCAAGCGCGAGAATTCATCCTCGAGCACACGTCCCTGCGCAAGACCAAACAAAGCGCGTTGATAGCTGAAAGGATCGTAGTCTGGATTCCGGGGAATTCGGCCTACCTCCCGCCCGAGATCATTCACCACAACAATCTCGCCCGACCAGTAATCTTCGTGGAGGCCCACGACATAACTAACCGTTCCCTCTCTTGTGATCCGCCCGTAAAGGGATTCGCGGATGACCGGATCAAAGTCGGTGAAATCCACAGGGAAACTACCGGCGGGCTGGAGCAACCGTTCGGATCGCGAGGGAAGGGCGACGGGAAGATATTGTTGCTGAACTGCCTCAAGGCAACGCGCCAGCATTACTTCGCTGTCGATCACTACGGGATCTCGCTTGGTTTCTTCCACATTTTTTTCAAGCGGCAACGCTTCGTCGGCATCTGCCGCAAGCACTCCGGTGACAACCGTGAAAACGGCCAATAATAAACCCCAATGCTTCATCTTTCCCCCTATTCATGCATCTCAACAAAAGAGATGCAGACTTGAATCAATGCAACCTACCTTTTTCTTAAAAGAAAATAACATGAAAGCCGTATAGAATACTTTTATCAACATAGTATTCCAACAAACCAATTCGCCACAAGATAGCATTGTCATACTTTGTAATCATGAGTGTGAGCAAAAAGACGGAAAACATCAGTTTCAGGAAAACCCCCGAGGAAAAGGCGTTGCTGATCAAGATTGCGGACGAAATGGAGACCACGCCCGGGAGTCTGGCATCATCCATTATTTCAAGGTTCCTGAAGGAAAAGGTCGAACATGGCAACCGTCTGATCTGGCCACCGGAATTCAACCACTTCCCCGCCAGCACCAAGAGTTCTCAGGAAGAAAACGACTCCGCCATCAAACCCGAAAAGTAGGGAGGGCGGACTCTCCTCTAAAGACAAAAACCCCGGCCAAATTGACCGGGGTTTCTTCTTCCATCTATCGGGAAAATCTATCCTTTCAGCGCTTCAGCAATGGAATCGCACACATAATCAATATTGCCGGAGGTTAGTCCTGCAACATTGATGCGGCCGCCTTTAACAATGTAGATAGCCTTGTTTTCCTGCAACCAGGCCACAGCCTCGTTGGAAAGTCCGCTGAACGAGAACATGCCGCGCTGATCCTTAATGTACGAGAAGTCCTGCTCTACCCCACGGGCAGCCAGTCCATCAACCAAGGCCACGCGCATATCTTTAATACGCACACGCATGTCCGCAACTTCCCCGATCCACTGATCATATAAAACGGAGTCATCCAACACCGCACTGGCGGCCAGTCCGCCGTGGGCCGGTGGGTTGGAATAGTTTACGCGAACGATCAGCTTTACTTGGCTGAGGGCCACGACGGTTTCTTCCGCGGATGGGGTGACGATGGTCAGGGCACCGGTACGCTCGTTGTAGAGGCCAAAGTTTTTTGAGAACGAGCTGGCAACGAGGAAATCGATGTCGGCTGATGCAAATTTTTCAACAGCTGTGCGGTCTTCTTCGACGCTATCGCCGAATCCCTGATAAGCAAAGTCAAGGAATGGCGTCCAGCCTTTGGCTTTGGCCACAGCAATCACCTTATCCCACTGGTCGCCGATCAGATCAACGCCGGTCGGGTTGTGGCAGCAGACATGCATCAAAACAATATCGCCGGCAGGTACGTTTTCGAGGGCGGCAAGCATGCCGTCAAAATCAACATCTTTGGTTTCGGGGTTATAATACGGATAGTCGTTAATTCCGAATCCGGCCGCAGTGAAGATTCCCTTGTGATTGGCCCAGGTCGGGGTGCTCACCCAGAGTTTAGCATCCGGATTGAATTTTTTCAGTAGATCGGCACCCACACGCAGTGCTCCGGTTCCGCCGGGCGTATGCATGGTGGCAGCCCGCTTGGAACTGATTACTTCATGATCCGCGCCGAAAAGCAGCTTCTGCACGTTGGCGGCATAGGCCGGGCTTCCGGGAATGGGAAGATAGCCCTTAGAGCTTTCGGTTTCTGCCAACTTGATTTCGGCGGTTTTAATGCATTTCAGAATCGGGGTTGTTCCCTGGTCGTCTTTGAATACGCCCACGCCGAGGTTTACCTTCTTCGGGTTATTATCTTTCTTAAAGGCTTCTGTAAGGCCGAGAATGGCATCGGCCGGAGCTGCTTCGATTTCTTTCCACATGTTTACCTCTCCATCGAGTTGATTGAAAAATGAAGAATGAAGCGTGAACTTTGTCCTGTCACGCTTCACTTTTCACAAATCATGAATAATAGCGGTCGTACCAGCGTTGAATGGTATCGTCCCGAACCTTTAGAATGCCAATTTCCCGCTGCGCATTTTCCGGAGAATCGGAGGCATGAGCCGCATTGACCATAATATTGGTTCCGAATTCCTTACGTACAGAACCGGGAGCCGCTTTACTCGGATCCGTTGGGCCAAGAATGTTGCGAATCTTTTCCACTGCATTTTCACCGGCATAAACCAGCGTCATGCAACGTACTTTACCTTCTGCATCGGTTTCATGACCTTCCACGTCCGGAGCCCAATGGCCGGTCATAAACTGCATGATGCTGTAAAACTGATGATCCCCAAACGATGGACCAAGCGTGTTGGTCAACGCATCAGTTACCTCAGCGGGCATATCGTAGCCAAATTCTTCAGCCAAGACCTTGCACGCACGATCAACCGCCATACCGCCCAGTTTATCCCGTAAGACCGGCTGGACCGGACCATAGAATTCCAAGGCTTGATCAAGACTCATACGTAGCAATTTGGCTCCAACCATCCGGAGACCGGTGCGCGAAAAGATGTCCATAATGTTGCCGGGGCGCGAGCTGGGGAATGTAAAGTTATCGGGCTTGATGATTACCAGCGTTTGCTCGACGTTCTCTTCATCCGCCAGACGAGCCGCATTATCCAGCACGCCGCCATCGGTATCGGAAAACTTGGCCCAAAGCCCCAATGTTTCTTTTACAAATTCCGTAGTTGGTCCCGCCAGCACCGCAGGTTCAAAATAGGTAACTTTCCCATCGAATCCCTTGATGTAGTCACCAAAGGTTCCGCGAATGGTATCGGAGCTCTCTATAGAATCCTCGAATCCTCCAATCGCATCGCGCAACTTGCTTACAGCATCGTCTCCTTCGAACAGAAGCATAAGAACCCGGTGAACCTGCCCATCCTCCTTCGGAGCAAATTCGCGTTCAATATATTCTGAAAGCAATTCTTTGATTTCCGGCCACACTTCATCGCTTTCACGAATCAATTCCGAATACTGCTTCACGAGTTCTGCACTGGGGCCAAACATGCGTGCCCCAACGAGATCCAAGCCTGTTGTGCTGAGTAACCGACCAAGTACACCACCAGTACGCGATTTGCGCAGGGTGTACGGGGTAATCAATACGTATCCAAGTTCCTTTGACATTTCCATTCTCCTAAAGTATTCAAGCACCTGTAAATACCTGCGCCTGAATGCGGGTACAACTCCCAAATGCGACTATTATGAAAAATAAGACCAAACCAATCCCACTTCCCGAGAAGGTTGTACGCCGTCATGCAGAATTGCTGGGCGAACTCCTACCTGAAATTTCACGGCTTGTAATGGAGGAAGGCCGACCGGCCGACGCCCTGCTAAATATGTATCTGCGCTCCCATAAAGAGCTCGGATCGCGGGACCGCCGATTCCTTTCACAGGCTGTTTTTTCCTATTTCCGCTGGTATGGCTGGACAGTTGAGAAACTGGGGCTTAACCCATCGGAAGCTTGCCTGGTAGGAGTTGCACTTGATGTGCCGGAGCTGCCCCAAAGCTTCCAATATCTGGAAACCCGGAGCAACCTTCCCTTCAAGGTCGAGCCTCTCGGAGCAAAAACTGTTGAAGAAAAATGCGAAACGCTCAATGGCTGGCTCAAGGACAGTGAAGATTTTAAACCACTGGAGCTCACCAACCTGGTTCTTCCGGAATTTTCAAGCGTTGTTGATCCCAACGCAGTTAAGCTGAGCCTCGTATGCTTTCAGCAACGGCCACCTGCCTGGATACGCTCCCGAACCGAACCTGCAAAAATTGTGCAGGCACTTTCCGAGCAAGACAAGCCCAGCATCGTTCATGATAAGCTAAGTAGTGCAATATCTGTTGAAGGCGGCGTTCCATTGGCCAACATTCTAGCCAAACAGGCCAGTCAGTTTGTCGTGCAGGATATTGCTTCGCAATGCGTTGGCCTCATCGCTGATCCTCAGAAAGGGGGCGACTGGTGGGATTGCTGCTGCGGAGCCGGCGGTAAAACAATGCAGCTAATGGACCTGATGGAGCAGGATGGCAAGGTGCTCGCCACCGACATCCGAATTCCCGTACTGAAAGAGCTCAAGAAACGAGCCCGGAAATACGGCATCAAAAATGTCCGCACCCAGCTGTTCAATGCTGTGCACGACGAACCGTTCACCAAAGTATTCGATGGCGTACTTGTTGACGCCCCCTGCTCCGGCTGGGGAACGTGGGCCCGCAATCCCGATGCCCGCTGGCGTGCGTCCAAACGTGATGTCATTCAGTGTGCCTCCCGACAGCTCAAGATTTTGAATAATGCAAAATGGTGTGTAAAACCCGGCGGAACACTGGTTTATGCTGTGTGCACCTTCACGCGCCCCGAAACCGAAGAGGTGGTCATGAACTTCCTCGATCAAAATTCTAACTTCAAGCTGGAGTCATTTTCCAACCCGCTCACCGGAGAACAGACTAAAGGTCAGCTGCAGGTATGGCCATGGGACGCCTCCGGCGATGCCATGTTCATTGCCCGCTTCGTGCGGGACGCAGAATAAAAAAGTTGGCTCTTATGCAAACCGTCCCCGCCGAAGCCTTTAAATGATAGGGAGGCTGTCCTGGCCATTGATTATTACAAACGCGCCTTTCTGATCAATGGAAACGAAGGCCTGAAAGAAAAAGTTTCAAGCTTATTGGAGACCTCCGGACTGGAAGAACGCGCCACAAACAGCGTCGAGCATATTGCCGCCAGTTTTTAGAAGCCCCCCGCCGGCGGCGAAGCAGAAGGCGATTGTGAAAAGGGTTGGGATGGAGCGGAAGATTACCCGCTCCAAACAAGACACCGCCGCCCTCGCCGAAGCCTTTAAAGCTTCGTAGTTCCGCCTTGTTAGACAGCTTATGTGAACGGCCCGCCTAACGCGCTACGAGCGCTTGAGGAATGCAAGCCATGACCGAAGGGAACTACAAGCTTATGCAATAGTCAATATCGGTATTTTCAAAGGTCATGCCGCCGAAGCGCAGGCGTATGGTTTCTGTCGCCGGGGACGGCAATAGGAGCGAATCAAGCACGAGCTTGCCGACAAACTCTTCTTCCCAACCGCGCAACCGCAGGCGCACGCGCTTGTTCAGGACAATGCCGAACTTTTCCTCAACCCGCAGGAAGGCCTGCTTTTGTTCCGAATTAAACTGAAACCAGCCTTCCTCGCCAAGATCGCGCGGAAATTCGAGCAGATCGTCGGATGCAAAATTAAAATCAAGCTGGTTCTTGGGCTCTTCCATGTCCCGAAAAGATAGAATAAAAATACCCGTTTGAAAATTGGCTTTCCATTTTTTCAAACACGAGGAAAATCAACTGCCACAACCACAGAGGGTTCTATGAAAATATTTATGCCATGCCTGCTCCTTTTATCCGCCGCAATTTTATCCGGTTGCGTGTCTGCTACCGAAGAAAAGATTTCGTCTGTAACCCCGGTTCAGCTCTATGCCCCCGCAAAATTACTTAATGGCATCCCGAAAGATAACCTCTACGCTGAAAAAAGCCCGACCGTTCCCGACATTCCCCTTTGGAGTCGAACCATCCAGCGCGTGGCCGAGGTGGCCGAGCCGGCTGTGGTCAGTATTTACGTCAAAACAGCAACACCGGTTAAAGTACGGCTGACCCCCATTAAGCTTCCCTTTACCGGCATTCCCGCCACCCTGCCCGGGGTTGGCCTGGGTTCCGGCTTCTTCATTCATCCGGGCGGATATGTGCTTTCCAATGAGCACGTCATCCGCAATGCATCCGAAATTCATATCATGACGAATGACGGTCAGACCTACCCGGCCAAACTGGTTGCCACCGACCCCGTCTACGACCTTGCCCTACTCAAGGTTGATCCCATCAAAAAACAAAGCTTTGCCTACTTACCCATGGGCGACTCCAACGAGATTCGGGGCGGTGATCATGTAATTGCGGTAGGAAACCCACTGGGCTTCGGCCACACCGTAACAGCCGGCATCATCAGCCATACCGGACGCAGTCTTTTTGAAGAAAAAGACCCCGATGGCCGGTACGTCCGCTATATTCAGACCGATGCCGCCATAAACCCCGGTTCGTCGGGTGGGCCGCTAATTACGCTTTCCGGTGCATGGATTGGATTGAATACAGCGCAGATTGCCGAAAGCCAGGGCATCACGGTCTTTCTATATGAGCTTAGCATCGTCGCATCAGCATTGAAAATGCGTTGTTTCCATTCGCAGCAATCGCCTCTACGAATCCGGGAAGTGTT
>JADGFE010000086.1 GCA_016744085.1 Kiritimatiellales bacterium
CCACCAGTACAGAACGATTTTTATGCTCCTCGAACCGACAGGCGGTGTACACAAATGATTTGAGCGGATGGACTTCGTTGAGTAGGGTTTGAATTCGCATCGGGCATACTCCTTCTGTGTAGTGTCGTTTTCGTCGACAACACATTACAGATAAGTTGTTCGGTGTGTTAATCATTCATTTACCCACTGATTTGGCGGAAGACCCAAAACAAAAAATGCAACAAAGACGGTAGAGAATACGACCGATGCCGGAAAGTCTGTTTCGCAAGCGGCTACAAATCCGGCAACGAAAAACAGGGTAAAACTCCGTAAGGCAACTAAGGAACAGATTAAAACCAATCAACCTAAAAACAAGGCGGGTGAAATGATAGATCCTAATACGAAGAAACCTTTGAAGCCTGACGAAATTGACGTAGGACACAAACCGGGGCAGGAGTGGAGAAAGCGTAAAGAAACACACGACAAGAAAGGTAGCACACGCAAAGAAGTCCTGGACGCTGAGAACGATGCAAACCTTTATCAATTAGAAGATAGAAGTAGCAATCGCAGCCACAAATACGAAAAGAAGGATTGAGGGACTAACATGAAGATAGGTTACGTTATAATTAGCGATCAGGTGATAAAGGAAGGGTGTAAGATAGGATATTTATACAGAGAAAAACCTGAAGATGAAGGTGATAGCGGTTGGAGAATATTTTCAGGAAAAGAAAGCCAAGAATATGCGGATGATCCTACCAATTTTGCAATGTACAATGTGTCAACCCTGCTAGATATTGATCCAGAGTTGAGATCAATTCTAGCTGATGATTATCCGGTTATGTATGAAAGAGATACGGGGACAAATAAATTAATCTTGGTTGAGGATGATTGATGCGCTGTCATTTGCTGATCCAGAAAATGTAGCTGTCTACTGGTGGGTGCGGAAAGGTGAGGCGTACCGATGATAGGTGAAAATGGTGCGGTGCAAGCGGAATTAGGCTGAGAATTTAAGGACGCGGAACGGGAAAAAGCACACGACGAAGCAATGGAAAAGCGGAAAACAGGTGAATCTTCAGAATCAGGGCGAGCGGGAATAGCCGTTCGGTTTGAGCGGGGAGGTGCGATTTGATGTTGGCCGAGGCAAAACTATGCGGCGGCGCGGTAGTAATGCGAGATAATCCCGCCGAGCTTTGTTGCCCGTTTAACTTCGCCCTTGTCCGTTGGTCGAAAATCAACATCAAGAACGTTGTTGCCGATCTCCTTGCCTTGATGAGGCCGCGTGAAATTATAATGCGCGAGCCATTCCCTGTTGATGTAGTCCAAGTGGTCAATACTCAGACAGACAAAGTGATCAAGGCATTGGGCCTTTATGGTAGAAATATAGCTTTCCGCGTATCCGTTCGCTTGAGGGGTGCGCGGCGGAGTTTTCACGATCTCCGTGCCCGAACATTCCCAGAAGGCATCGAAGCTGGCCGCAAACTTTCCGTCCCGATCCCTGATCAAATGATTTGCTTCCACTCCGACCTCACCCATCCATATGGATGCGTTACGAGCCTGTTGCAGTACCCATTTTTCATCGGGATGAAACGTCGCCGGGGTCATGAACACCTTGCGGCTGTTGAGATGGATGAATACGAGAACGTAGGCATCAACCTTTCCCTTCCACGTCAGCACGGGCTTGGTGAAAAAATCGATAGCGACCAAGTGATGGGTGCGGAAAGGTAGCGCGTCCCGAATTTAGGTAAAAACAGGTTCGGTACGAGCGAGATTGAGCTAAGAATTTAGGAAACGGAGTAGGAGAAACTGTAACACGAAGCGATGGGAAGTCGGAAAACAACCAAATTTACGCAATCAAGGCGCACGAAAGTAACCGTTCGATGAATGGAGAGGTACGTTTTGATGTTGGCAACGGCAGGACTACGCGGCTTCTCGATAGTAATGCGAGATGATTCCGCCGAGTCGCTGCTCGCGTTTGATTTCCCCTTCGGTCGTGGGTGTAAAATCAAGAAGGCACGGGGTCAGGTCTCAACATTCAACATTGACAACGAATCCAGCTCCCCGAGAAAAGGCGAAGGGGTCAGGCTAAAGGGACAGCGGGAACTATGACCGTGTTGTTTTTCGGCGCGCCGTATAGCGTAGATTTTAAATTGGTAAAAGATCCTGCCATAACTGTATTTGTGGCCAAAGTGTAATCAACCAAAGGAGCAACCGTAAGCTCATGACCTTCTCCCCAGCCATATCCACCATCTAAACCGTATATGTACCGTTCGTTAAATCATCCAGCACATCGAATGTAGATATGATAATATGCTTAAACTTCATGCTTACCCTCTATGGAAATGTGGACTGTGTGTACGCATTTTCGCTTGTTATTCAGGAAGACAATGTTTAACCCGCGAACGGCTTAACAATGCTTAACCTAAATACAAGGGAGCATAAGTTTCTGGGACTAAGCGTGTAGCGTGATAAATGAGGCGAATCGAAACGGGCTTCACAAGTTATGTGTTAAATAGAGGGGACTCTAAAATGGAAAGGATCAGCCCTGCACAACGGTAATTATGTTGCCTTCGAATTCGACGACTTGCCCAGCACGGATTTTACACCGCTTGCGGGTTTCCAGTTCATCGTCAACGGTTACCATACCTTGGGCAACCACGTCTTTTCCTTCACCGCCGGACATCACAACATTTGCCGCTTTCAGCAATTTGCACAGTTCGATGTATTCGGTGGAGAGGGAAAATTCCATGGATTAAAGACCGGCCTTTTTGCGAAGCATTTTAATCAGCTCAACCCGTTTATACGGTTGCCTACCCCGGTGGTAGAGGATGTCAATTTTTTCCTCAATGGCATCCCAGTCATCGGTCGTCGGGGGAGTGTCATAATTCCAGGATTCTTCATCCGAGCGTTTGGTTTGCCACTTCATCAGGGTTTTTCCCATGAAGGTGATGCGAATTTTTCGCTTAACACCGTCATCAAGTTTTTCAACCCATTCAATATCTGCTTTCACAAAAAAACTCCTGAAGTTCGCGGGGTGTAGCGGAAATGGTTTGCAAGTAGAAGTTGGTTATTTTGGGTGGAACCAGCGGCCGGCAGTTCCGGCAATCAGGCAGACACCGGCAATAACAATGCCTACCAGGGGAAAAATCATGCGCTGCTGGCGCATGTTCACATCGATCTCAGCCTGAGTTCCGAGAAAGTAATACAATGCGCCAGAAACAGCTAAAGCGATTATCGCTACCCACCAAAGGAGGGCATGCGGTTGAAAAGAGGACTTTTTCTTCGGTTTCATATAAGAGGATATGTTTGTCGGATATACTGCTTATTATCAAGGTGAAACTCGACTTATATAGCGGGTCTGCAACCAGCCGCGTTTTCCATCGTATTCCACCTCAACCCAGCCTTTAGAATCTGCATTCCGTTGCCGAACGAGGGCAGCAAGCGGAAGCTTATAATGGGCTGTGCTTCCTTTAACCGGGCCGAAGAGTGCAGTTGCTTCGGTTTGAACGACCACCCATTCCTGATTAAGATGGTGCTGATTCCAGTGCCACCATCCGGCCGCTGAAATTAGGACGAGAAGAATCGGGATCATGCATAGTTTCAGTGTATTCCGCCGATCTGTCTTCACCAATAGGGCAGTTGCAAGCAGAACGGTAAGCAGAAGGTAGCCCCCAACGGCAACCATGATCCATTCGCTTAACGATAAGGTCGTAACAATCTTTTCAGTAATCGATGGCTGCGATTCAATAGCGCCAGCGGCATTGAGTGCAAAATGAAAGTTTGCCCGAATATCAGGATCGCGCGGAGCATCATACCAAGCTTTACGGTAGTGCCATACTGCCGAGGCTAAATCACTATCTTTAAAATAGGCATTGGCAAGGTTGTAGTGTACTTCGAGGTTATCAACGCCATCATCCAGCAGTTTGTTATAAAGCATAATTGCTTCTGCATATCGGCCATCATCGTACGCAGCTTGGGCGGAGGAAAAAGTGTTCTCACTGGCAACTGAAGCAAGAACAACGGTCAGTAACACCAGCGCTAAGGAGGTCAGTTTTTTCATAGTTTCCTCCTTTCACAAGCTTTCAGCGTTGCCGTGAATTCCCGCAATAGCAATTTCATTTCATCTTTTGAACTCTCGGCTGACTGAATACCATATCGGCGTTGCTCAATGGTATGAAACAGGTTTTCGAGTTCGGAAGCATTCTTAGGCACTTTGGCTGTGACGGCAACCAGTGTAACCTCGCCTGGAGCAAGGTTCAGGCGATGTCCAAAATATTCTGTCAAGGCATCCCACAACGCTTCGTAGAAGCCCGTCGCATCACCTTGCCGCATGACTTGTTCTGCCCGTTGAACATTTCTTCGGGCGGCTTTCGGAGCTTTTTGTCGGCGTGCCAAGGCTACATTACCAGCCAGTTTGTTTTTGCGGGAGGTGATAATGGAAATCAGTATCAGCAGAAGGGCAGGCAATATGAGTATAACGTTAAACAACCGAGTGCGATACCAAGTCGTGTCTGCTTTAAACCGCCATCTCTTAGGGCTGGGTTTAAGATAGATAATGTCTCGTCCAAGAATCTTGGTTTCCTGTTGAATCGTGCTGGGTACGGTAGCAATAACCTGTGCCGTCTGTTGGGGTACATCCTCGACCTGAACAGGAAACGGACCTTGTGATATTGTACGAAAGTCAGTGGTCGTGGTATTGAAATAAGAAAAGGAGATCGCCGGAATATTGGTTACGGTACCGGACTTTGGAATCAGTACCTGCTCAAAGCGAACCTCATTCGGTTTATCCGTCGGAACTGAGCGGGCATCATATAATTTAAATTCATGACTTTCTTCAATAAGCGGCGGCGTTATTTTTGTGAGGTTACCTTTGCCTGCAATTCGGATCTTAACGGTGATCGGTTCGCCTGCTTTGACTTTCTTTGGGCCAACTTCGACATCGAAATCAAAGATTCCTACGCCGCCCGTAAAAGTGTCAGGCCTTCTTTCCATAGGAACGGCGCGTACGTCTAAATCGAGCCGGTTGCAGTCCAGTGTGAAGGGCCGTGTTTCCTGACGTCCAAACATATCGCCGAAGAAGGGATCATCAAATCCCCAGGAACGGCGTTGCTGTCTTGGAATAATGACATTCAACTGTACTTGTGGCTGAAAGGAGAAGGTTCCGGCAGTGAGTGTTTTCGCAGTGGTGCGCAAGGTATAGACATTAAAAATACTGTCGTTCATGTCGGTTCGCTCGCGTCCGCTCACCTTCCACTGAAGCTCTCCATCCATGCCGCTTTCGGGCATGCCTCCACGGATCCCGAAATTGCCATCGATCTGCACGCCATCCCGAATAAAAACTTTCAGCTCAAGACCAAAGGGTTCGTGCACATGCGGAGAATCCCGGTCGGACGTAATTCTGGAAAACATGATTTCAGAAACTTTCTGCGCTTCTGCGTCATCCTCGGGTTTGATCACCCGAAGTTGCCCTGCAAGTTCTTTCTCGCCACCTTTGTATTGAGCCGTAATAGGTCCAATGGTGTAGTCGCCGACCTTCGAAGGCGTAATCAAATATTTATGAATAACTTTCGAACTGCTTTTAAAATTAACGATCCGGGTTTCGGAACTCTGACCTTGGTACTGAATATTCAGTCCGTCTACTTCTGGGATCTCGACAGCGTTGCCATTGCCGTCGATAAATTCAATCGTAAGCAAACTTCGGTCCAGCAAGCTGATCAGTTCAGGCTTGATATTCATTTGTACATCGGCAGCAAAAGCAGAGGCCGCAACTAAGAGGCCTCCAACTATTGAAATTGTTGCTGTACGAAAATTACGCATTACGTCTTACTCGTTACGATCCTACCAATCCTTGTCGACTTTAACTGGAGATCCCATAATTAAATGCATCCCTTGGCGCTTAGTTTCCTCTTCCTGCTTCATGGCATCAAGTAAACGTTCCGCTTCATCCTGACTCATCTGCTCGGCACTCGGAGGTTCAGGGTCCTGACTATCTTCCTGATCATGAGGCTCCTGTTGTTGGTCCGGCTGATCTTCCTGATTCTGCTGAGGATCGTCTTGCTGTTGATCCTCATTTTGATCCTGATCCTGTTCTTGCTCCTGTTCTTGCTCCTGACTTTGATCGTCCTGTTGATCTTCATTGTCCTGATTTTGCTCCTGTTCCTCCTGCTGATCGAGCAGGTCTTTAAGCCGTAACAGCTTGCCGTCGTCAGGAAACAGTGAAAGCCCTTGTGCAACGAGGTTGCTGGCTCCGCCCGATTCCCCGTGAATATACATGGCGGCTGCCGGATGAAAATACGAAGAATCGGTATCCGGAAATTCCGCCATGACGCTTAATGCGCTTCCCAGTATTAGAAATGGTATCAATATTTTCATTTTACCGTATTAAGAGAGGAAAGTTCCTCAATAATCTTCAGGACTTCCTGATTTTTCTGAACAGTTTCTTCATAGCTCTTTTTTAAGTCAGGTTTTAGATCGAAGGCAAATTTCCGATCATCGGTTTCCATGGTCAACCGTTGTGTCGCCAGCATGTATTGGTAATCTTCAATTTGCTTAAGCGCAATCTCAAGATCAGTTTCCGCAGTGTTCAACGCCCGGTCAAGCATTTGCAATCGCGCGGTAATTTTTGGCAAATGTTGAGCGGCTTCTCCATGATTGGAATCGACGTTTTCAAGGATATGCTCAAACTGGTGTTTGGCCTGTTGATAATTTCGCTGTGCATCCTTTGCTTTATATTCCTGTAGCAAAGATTCTGCCTGATCAAAAAACCATCTGCCGAGGTTGTATTCAAGTTTCAATCGCAGTTGCTGAGCCCGTTCAAAATTTTGCTTCGCTTCCTGATCAGCAGGATCGAGCAGGATCGCCTTTTCAAACATATCCATGGCCTGGAAGGCCAACTCAATGGCAGAGCCGATCTGCTCTTGTCCCGTCAGCTCTGTTGTGCGTGCCAGCAAAGCATCGCCACGATTAAAATAGGCTTTTTTCTGAAGCTTGAGATCCGTTGTTCGTAAAGCCTCATTATAGGAGGTCGTCGCCGCCTCATAATCGCCGAGTCGGTATTGAGCATTACCAAGGTTATAATTTCCAATGGCAGGAAATTCCAAAGCGGTCTTTCTGAGGAAATCCACGGCATTGGTGTAGTTCCCGGCTGTGTAGGCCTTCAGTCCCTTGCGCATGGAAGAGCGGGGCGTATCCTCAGCCTGGACGACTGTTGCCGAAATGATTGCCCACAGAGATGCGCAGAGATACGCAGATGGTCTAAACTTAACTATTCTAAGTCTATCGGTGTTCATTTGCGGCTAACTCTCCATTTAGTTGGACGTACCCCAGCTTCAATAATCAGAAGCAGAATCGCACTTGCAAGGAACCACTGAAAGCGTTCGGTCCAGCTTTTCGACATGCGGGCATCGCGTTCTTCACGCTGGAGTTCAGCAATGCCTTGTTGGTAGACCCGTTCCAGGCCGAAGTCGCCGGGAGCTGAGCGGACGTAGAATCCGCCGGTTTCAAATGCAATCCGCTCGAGCATGCCTTCATTAAGATGACTCTTGATTACGTTGCCCGAGTTATCTTTTACCAATCCATCAGAGGTTTCAATCATGTCGCCTTCGATAGTGCCAACGCCAATGGCAAAAATTCGGATTTCTTCTTCCTTTAAACGCGGGAGCAGCGTAAGTGGGTCGCCCGTGTGACCCTCGCCATCCGAGATAAGAATAATAACCTTATCGGATGCTGTTTCATTCATTTTTTCAAAACTCTCAACTGAGGTTTCCAGGGCTTGAAACAGGTCGGTTCCTCCAACTGGAACAATGCCGGCATAAATATCGTCGAGCATCATGAGGAAGGCGGCATAGTCGATGGTTGCGGGACATTGGAGGAAAGCATCTCCGGAAAAGGCAACCAAACCAATGCGGTCGCCCCGCAGTTCTTTCACAAGATCGCGCACCCCCCATTTGGCCTGTTGTAATCGATTGGGCTTAATATCCTGAGCCAGCATGCTTTTGGAGGTATCCAGTGCGACGATAATACCCAAACCGCGTTGTTTAACTTCTTCCCATTTAAATCCCCATTGGGGTCGGGCAATAGCAGCTATTGCCAGCGCCATTGCCAGAATACGAAGCAGATTTTTAAAGCGTTGCCGTTTGGGAGATAATCCGGGAAGCAGGGTTGGCCAGAGGCCTTGTTCAGCCATGCGGCCAAGTAAAGTTATCCGCCGTTTAATCAAAAATCCCGTTAAGATCAATAGTGGCAACAAGGCCGCGATCCAAATTAGTACATCGGGGTTATGCCACATCATTACGGCATCCTCCCCAGTTTACTCAGGCCCATTAATTGCTCGAACCCAAGAAGTAGGATTCCGGCAATAATCCAACCGGCTGCTTTTTCCTCGTAGCGGGTAAAGCGCTCCACCTCAATTTCGGTTTTTTCCAGCAGATCGATTTCTTCATAGACCGCTTCAAGGCTTTCAAGACTACGGGCGCGGTAAAACTTGGCGCCGGTTGTTTTGGCTATTTTCTTAAGCGAAGTTTCGTCCACTTCCTGCCGTTGCATAAAGAAGCCGGAACGGGCGCCGCCAGCACCAATGGTATAAATCTTAATGCCGATTGCCTCAGCCGCGCTGGCTGCATTTTCAGGTGAAAGGGTGCCGGAGTTATTGGCACCGTCGGTGAGCAGAATAATAACTTTGCTTTTTGCCGCGCTGTCGCGCAAACGGTTGATGGCCGATGCAATTCCATCGCCAATGGCTGTGCGACTTCCATCGAGCATGCCGGTATGTAATCCATCCATGCGTTGCACCAGCCAGCCATGATCAAGCGTCAGAGGAGCAACCGCATAGGGTAGCGTGGCAAAGCCTACCATTCCAATGCGATCGTTCGGACGTTTTTCAAGAAAGCGTTCAATTACATTCTTGGAGGCATTCAGACGGCTCATCCGTTTGCCGAACTTTTTAAAGTCCTGCGTTTCCATCGATTCGGATAAATCGAGCAACAGGATAATATCTACGGCTTCGGTCCGAACTCGGCTGTCTTCAAGGCCTCGTTGCGGTCGAGCTATTGCAATAATAAGGCATAGCAACCCCAGCGCATACAGGATGGGGAAAATCGGTTGAACTCGAAGTCGCCAGCTTTTGGGCAAAGCAGAAAGGATACTGCCGTTACTGAATTGCATGGATTGCTTGCGAATCATGTAATACCGGAGCCAGGCCAAAATAGGAATCAGCAGGATCAGCAGTAGGAAAAGAGGATGGGCAAGCCGCATCATGAGGGATCGGCCTCCGTTCGTTTGGTTTCCTCAACGAACTGTGCCGTCGTCTTGAATGCGGATTCCATGGTATTGCGGTCCGGATGCCCTTTGGCAAATTTTACTTCATCGGCCTGTCGCATGAAGTCCTGTAAAATATTTTGTTGTGAACCATTCAGTTCAATGGACCGGCTCATTTCCTCAACAATTTCTTCCGTTGTTTCATCGGGGGCATTGAGTTTGAAGCGTCCTTCCAGGTAGGTACGCAGAATAAGCGATAGTTCGGTATAGAACGGCTTACTTTCCCCCTTCTCCAGTAGCTCCTTATTTTTAAGAGCGTCCAGCGCGCGGAATGCCAATACGTGAGGAGGAATGGGAGGAGCAGATGGTGTCAACATTTCGCGGGCCTTCCAGAGTTTGGAAGCGATCAGTCCGATAAGAAAGGCGATTAACGCCACAGCCGGAATCATCCACAGCCACGCAGGGATTCGGCTCGGCAGTTTATGGGTCGATTTAATGTCGTCGATTTCTGAAGAAGCATCAGTAGTGAGGGAAGAATCTACTTGCAGGGAAACCGGTGGAAAATTTGTGGAGATCACATTTTCGCCAACGATGCAGCGAATTACATTCGAGGAAATGATATGCGAGCCTAAGCGGAAAGAAGTGATGGCGTAGCGGGTTTCAGATTGTTTGAGTCCGTCTTCTCTTGGGATATCTTCCCAATCGCGCTTGAGCAGAACCACTTCTTTGGTTCTTCCAATCTCCGGAAGTTCGAGCGTCCCATTAGTTGGGAAATAGGTAGTAAGGACCAGCTCAACTGGATCCCCAATCATGATGGTTTCGCGATCAATAGAGTATTCCACTGTCAGCTTATCCTGAGGAAAAACTTTAGGGTTTTCCTCATTACAGCCGAGCAGCAATGCTGCGGTAAACCACAGAATAACACGGATGAACGCGGATCTAATAAAAGCTAAGCTGTATTTTTCTATGTTCATCTGAGGCTATCGTCTCTGTGCACGCTGGCGGAAAAATTTAATGAATTCTTTGTCGTAAGGCTCTCCGGCAAATAGCCGAATGGTGTCGATGCCTGCTTTACGGTGTAAATCATCGACAGCCTCGGCCCGGCGTGTTTGTTCCAGGCCTAGTTTCTCGCGGACCTTTCGGCTGGATGTATCAACGAGGACTTTTTTACCAGTTTCAGCATCGTGCCAGTTGATGATGCCAATATCCGGCCACGCAATTTCACGTTTATCGCCGACAACAACACTGATTAGATCGTGGCGGCGCGCGGTGATTTTAAGCAGCTGTTCATACTCATCATCAAACATAAAGTCGCTGATCAGAAAGGTGACGTTTTTGCGTGTGCTGATGTGATTGAGATAATCGAGAGCAGGGGCAACATTGGTTCCCTTTCCCTGTGGTTTGTGGGATAGCATTTCCCGGACAAGGCGCAGTACATGGCGGGTCCCTTTTTTCGGCGGAATATATTTCTCAACTTCTTCGGAAAATAAGATCAGCCCGATTCGATCGTTGTTGCGAATGGCTGAAAAGGCCAGCACGGCAGCCACCTCTGCTGCGAGGTCCCGCTTCATTTGTGTCCCGCTTCCGAACAAATTCGATGCACTGATATCGACGACAAGCATTACCGTCATCTCGCGCTCTTCCACAAATTTCTTAATATGCGGCGCACCGGAACGGGCTGTTACATTCCAATCAATAGAGCGGATATCATCGCCAGGAACATATTCACGAACTTCATCGAACTCCATTCCCCGACCTTTAAAGGTGGAATGGTATTGCCCGGCAAACACGTCGTTGACGGCGTGTTTGGTGGTGATTTGAATTCTTCTGACTTTCTTCAGAAGTTCTTTGTGGTCGATTTCGTTCATGGGAAACTCGTGACGATTGAAACGTGAAGGGAAATAACGTTTCACGGCTCACGCATCACTAAGGTACGGGAATCTCGCTCAGAATAGTCTCGATCAGATCTTCGCTCGTCATCTCTTCGGCTTCGGCTTCGTAAGAAACGATTACACGATGGCGGAGTACATCGGCTGCAATGGACTTAACGTCTTGAGGAGTCACATAGCCGCGCCCCTGCATGAAGGCGTGGGCGCGGGCACCCATCGTCAGGTTAATTGTGGCACGCGGGGAGGCTCCATATTGCAGATAGTCGGCAATATCGAGGTTATATTTCTGAGGTTCACGTGTAGCGAAAACGATGCTGAGGATGTAATCCTTTATTTTTTCATCGATGTAAATTTCATCAACGGTTTCGCGTGCTTTTAGGATTTCATCGGGATGTAAAACAGGGTTAATCAGAATCTCAGTATTTGAATGGGCCATGCGATCGAGAATCCGGCGCTCTTCTTCGATCGTTGGGTAGCCGACCTTCAGTTTCAGCATGAAACGATCAACCTGTGCTTCGGGCAGGGGATAAGTACCTTCCTGCTCGATTGGATTTTCTGTGGCCATCACGAGAAAAGGCTTGGGCAGTTTGAAAGTTTCGTCGCCAATGGTGACCTGTTTTTCCTGCATGGCTTCGAGCAGGGCGCTTTGCACTTTTGCCGGCGCGCGGTTGATTTCGTCGGCCAGAATCACGTTCGCAAACACCGGGCCTTTCTTAATGATGAAATCACCGTCTTTTTGATTGTAGATCAGGGTGCCGATAATGTCGGCAGGGAGAAGGTCGGGCGTAAACTGGATACGCTGGAAGGACGTGTCGAGCGCCTGTGCCAGCGTGTTGATGGTGAGGGTCTTCGCGAGTCCGGGAACGCCTTCAAGCAGGACGTGGCCATTGGCCAAAATGCTGATGATCAGCCGATCGATCAGATATTCCTGCCCGACAATCACTTTGCCGATTTCGTTTTTTAGCGTAGGGATGAACGCGCTTTGTTCGCGTACTTTTTGATTAATGACTTCAATGCCCACCATACGATGTGCTCCTTGTTAAAAAATGATGTGAGATATGACCATGAAAATTAAGGTGCGTTCAATCTTCATGTATTAATTTTTTGGGTCTTCCGTCAAATCAGTGGGTAAATGAATGATTAACACACCGAGCAACTTATCTGTAATGCGTTGTCGACGAAAACGACACTACACAGAAGGGGTATGCCCGGTGCGAATTGAAACCCTACTCAACAAAGTTCATCCGCTCAAATCATTTGTGTACACCGCCTGTCGGTTCGAAGATCATAAGGATCGTTCTGTACTGGTGGCCACGATCAAACCAAGAAAGAATGGTTCTTCACGGAAGTGCGACCTGTGCGAACTGATCAGTACGGATAAATAATTTATTTCTTCCAAAGGAAGAATTCCTGCGCTTCGCCGGAAGGTG
>JADGFE010000087.1 GCA_016744085.1 Kiritimatiellales bacterium
TAGTTGTGACGCGCGCACAAATATGTCGCCGAATCATCGAATACCATTCGGAATCCCGATCCAGAATCACGGTACCCGATCCCGGCACCCGCTCAACCAGTTTCATTTTTTCGCGCGCAATTTCTTCTAAGGAATTAAAACTTTCCCGGTGGGCATTACAAATGTCGGTCAGAATCCCGATTTTGGGTTGCAGCAGATACGAGAGTTCAGCGATCTCACCCGGATGATTCATACCAATCTCAAAGATCCCATACCGGTCCTGCGGCGGCATGGCCAGCATCGTCAGTGGCAAACCGATATGATTATTATAGTTACCCGCCGTACGATGCGTCTGTCCTTTCACGGAAAGCACATCTGCACACATTTCCTTAACCGTTGTTTTTCCTACGCTTCCCGTAATTCCAACCGGTGTTCCAATCCATTTTTTTCGATACCCGCGAGCCAGGTCCTGTAAACCTTTTAAGGTGTTAGGCACCATTAGAACCGGATTTTTTGTCCACTGAAAATCATCCTGCACCAAAGCACCGACCGCCCCTTTCTCAAAGGCGCTACTTACAAAATCATGTCCATCAAACTGATCCCCGCGAATGGCGATATACAGATCGCCCGGCTTTAAGGTTCGGGTATCGTGCGAAATCCCCGTCACGACACCTTCCGGCATGCCGTTTTTCCAGAGACGGGAAACCCACTGCGACAATTCTCCTGATCGGAATTCCGGCATCTTATCCTATAATTTCCCTGACGATTTCGCGGTCGTCGAAGGGGATGACCGTTCCTTTGATTTCCTGGTAGGTTTCATGACCTTTTCCCGCGACAATTAGTATGTCTTTCCTTTTCATATGCTTAATGGCTTTCTTAATCGCTTTACGGCGATCCAACTCCACTTTGAATTTATCCTGCTCTGAAAAACCGTTAATAATTTCGCCCACAATCACACCGGGATCTTCATCACGCGGGTTGTCAGATGTCACAATGCTGTAATCTGAAAACTCAGCAGCCACACGTCCCATCTTTTGCCGTTTTCCCTTATCCCGGTTGCCACCACATCCGAAAACCAGCAAGAGCCGTCCTTTACAAATTTCCCGCAGTGTTGATAGTACGTTTTTTAACGCATCGTCCGTATGTGCATAGTCGACAAAAATCTTTCGGCCCTTACGATTAGGAACCAATTCCAACCGCCCAGGAACTACCTGCATGGATTCCAGCGAAATAACCATACGGGCCAGATCAATGCCGCAAAGACCGCCGACCGCTAATGCACTTAATGCATTGTGAATATTAAAGCGACCCAGTAAATGGAGAAATATACGGGCATCGCCCCATGGCGTGGTTACATTAAATGTGGTTCCTTTGTCACTCACGGAGGCTTCGCTTGCACGAACCATGGCCTCTTCGCTGAAGCCATAGGTTAAAACATCGGCCTTAATTTTTTCATTCCCGATTAGTTTCTTTCCCCATTGATCATCAAGGTTGACTACTGCCGCACGGCCCTTTTCCAGCGTCTTAAACAAGCGAGATTTCACCTCGAAATAACTCTCCATGTCTTTGTGATAATCAAGATGATCCTGAGTCAGGTTGGTAAACACACCAACATTGAAATCGATGCCATGAACGCGTTGCAGATCGATGGCATGCGAAGAAACTTCCAGTACCGCAGTATCACAACCAGCCTCTTTCATCTGCTGAAGCATGGAGTAAATCTCGTGTACCTCCGGCGTTGTTCTTGGCGAGGGAATTGTTCTTCCGCCAACTTCATAAGCAACGGTACCGAGCAAACCCGGAAGAAACCCTCCTCCATGCAGGATTTCGCGAATCATATAGGTTGCCGTTGTTTTCCCGTTCGTTCCCGTGACCCCAATCATTTTCATCTGATGCGTTAGCTCGCCATAATAGGCCCCTGCCAACTCAGCCAGCGCGAGACGTGCACACGAAACCTGAACATGAGTTACCTGGGAACCCAGTTCCAACTCATTCTCAGATACCACCGCAACTGCCCCCTTGGAAACAGCCTCCGTAATAAAATCTGCGCCGTTTTTTTCCAACCCCACGACGGCAATAAATAGCCATCCGGGAGCTATGTTCCGAGAATCATTGGTAAGACCTTTTATTTCAACCTGATCAGAACCATTGATCTGAAGTGCCTCAACCGACTTGAGCATCTGGTTCAGTATCATTCTTCCGGCCTCGCTACATAAATACGGTTACCTTCGGGTGCAATACGTAGATAGCGAACTGCGAATTCGGCAATATCCTTAAAGGCCGGTCCGCAGACCGTGCCTCCATAGTATTTAATCTTTCGCCCTGACTCGGTAAATTCGCCGGGATCGTCGGCCACGACAATGATACCGATTTCGGGATTATCGACTGGAAGAAATCCTACAAAGGACGACGTAAATTTTTTGGAATAGTATCCGCCCCCCTCAGCAGCGGGTTTAATTTTTTGTGCCGTCCCCGTTTTTCCCGCCACGCGATAGCCTTCAACCCGCGCCTTCGTTCCCGTTCCGCCCTCTTCTGTAACCCGGGCCAATAGGTTTTGCATGCGGCGTGCAGCAGAGGGTTTTAGCGGGCGGCCCAGCACCGAGGGATTGTTTTCTTCCAGAATCGTGCCATCCGGCGCAACCACCTTTTTCACGATCATGGGCTGCATTTGAACACCGTTGTAAGCAATCGCATTCATCATGGACAGCACCTGCAAGGCGGTTACGCCGATTTCGTGGCCCATCCCAATACGAGTGGCGCTAATTTTCGACCACTGTTTAGGGGAATAAAAAATACCGGCCTCTTCGGCGGGTATTCCCACACCTAACCGGTTACCGAAATTAAAACTTTTCAGACTTTCGTACAGCAACTGGTTTCCCATTTCCAAAGCGATTTTTGCAGTACCAATATTGCTGGAAACTTTAATAATATCGGCAACCGATATTTCGCCCTCGCCATGACTATCGCGCAGCGATTTTCCGCCATAGACCCAATACCCGTTTTCGCAATCGAAAATATCGGTTTCTTTTACAATATCATTATCCAGCGCAGCGGCAATTACCCCCGCCTTCATGGTGGAGCCCGGCTCATAGTTAAAACTGATGGCGCGGTTACGGCGCCATTCAACCGGCGCTTTATTAAAACGGTTCAAATCATAAGTCGGAAATGAAGCCATGGCTAGGATTTCGCCAGTGCGAACATGCTGCACAATTGCCCAAGCCGCTTTTGCATTAAAATCGCGACAGACTTTTTCGACTGTTTTTTCGGTGACATACTGCAGTTGTTGATCAAGCGTCAGCACCACCGTTGCTCCATCCTCCGGAGGAATATCCACTTCACGCGCGCTATAAATTTCACGACGTCGACCGTCTTTCTTACTAACGCGATGACCTTCCTTGCCCCGCAAATATGCATCCATCCGCTGCTCAATGCCGGCAGCCCCAACACCTTCGTGGTTAGCAAAGCCAACAACATGCGCCATTAAGGGTCCTTTCGGATAGTTCCGAATCGGTGCCTCTGCGAATTTTACACCGCGAAGATAAATATTTGTTTCCACCCCGTTGACCAATTCGTCCGGCGTATAAATCACGCCCAATGCACGACGTTCAAATCGTTTTAGCTGATGACCGGACACATGCTTTTTTATTACTTCATACTGGCGCGATGTTTTGGCAAGTTTGGTATCGATCTCGTGTTTCGGAACCTTGAATTCTGCTGAAAGATACTTCGCAACGGCTGCGGCATCTCCATATTCCGCAATATATTTTGGATCGGTGTACACGTGGTAGGCCGGCCGATCCATCGCCAGAATTTCGCCGTTACAATCCACAATACGCCCGCGGTTTCCGGCCGGCTTCCATTCATACATACGGCCTTCCTGAATCGGTTGCATGACCCATTTGGCCGGCCGCAGGTGAAGTACGGAAAGGCGGAATGCGATACCCGAGAATACGAGAAGAACAATGACTACCAGAATGATTATCCGGCCTTTGAAGCGTACTGCAGCCATCGTCTTCTATCCTCTCCTTTTAACCGCTGAAGCCCGCAACCTGCTAAGCAGTGTTACGGGCATCGGACTCACGAATTCAGCAATCTGTTTTACTGATGAGAAATCTTCTGCCCGACCTGCGCTGTGGTGCGTGCGGCGTCCCAATGTCCAACGCGAACCACCTGCCGCTCTCGCGGCATGGTCATATCCAATTTGTGCTTCCGGATCGCTCGTTGCAGGTTGGCTGGCGAGGTTATGCTCGACCACCGATCCTGCTCATTGACCAACCGCTTCTGAGCGGCATTTAATTCCGCTTCTTTACTTTTAATATTTTTACCGAGCGCATCGCAACGGGAACACAGCCACATGTAACTGAGCCCAAGGACAGCAACCAAGACCAAGACATTCGCCAGCAATACAGGGAAAGGTACCTGCACCTGGTTCTTTTTATTCGCCTTCCGTTTTTTCGTTTTTCTTTTCGTTGCCATACTTATTCTCCCACCTGTACTGCGCGCAGTTTTGCTGAACGGGACCGAGGGTTCTCGGCCTGCTCAGCATCCGTTGCAATTAACGGTTTTTTCCAAATCCATTTAACAGCAGGCTCTTCATAAACCCGCCTCACTCCGCCCTGTTGCAGCGATTCCTCGCGCGGCACATGACGGTTAAAAAATTGTTTCACCATCCGGTCTTCCAGGCTGTGGAACGTCAGCACCACAATGCGACCGCCGTCTACCACCTTATCGATCATCGTTTCCAGCACGCGCTCGATACCGCCCAGCTCATCATTCACCGCCATACGTAGCGCCTGAAATGTCTGCGTAGCGGGATGGGTTTTCTTTCCGCGACGCCCCCCCTTTGCCCGTTCAACAATACCGGCCAACTGAGCGGTGGTCTGTATTTCCACCTTTGCGCGCGCTTCAACAATGGCCCGCGCAATGCGGCGCGATGCGCGGTCTTCCCCATAACGAAAAATAATATCGGCCAACTCCTGCTCGCTGGCGGTATTAACCAACTCGCCGGCTGTTTGACCCTGCGTCTGATCCATACGCATATCGATTGGAGCATCCTGCATGAAGCTGAACCCCCGCTCTGCAATATCTAGCTGAAATGAACTCACACCAAGATCGAGCAAAATGCCATGCACCTTTCCAAGCCCCAGCTTATCCAGGCGATCGGCCATATTTGCGTAATTATCATGAATCAGCTCCACCCGCTTTCCTTCCCGCGATTTCAACGTTTCCTGTACGCGTTCAACGGCATCGATGTCCCGATCAAATCCAACCAGCAGTCCGGTACTTTTTAACCGGCTAAAAATTTCTGATGCATGCCCTGCATTACCCAGCGTCCCATCCACATAGATTCCTGTTGGATCGGTTATGAGTGCTTCAAGACACTCGTCGAGCATGACCGGTATATGCACTAGACTCCTTTTTCACTCTTTGGGAATTGTTCTTTACGTTCCTGCCCCCGGCCAAAACTCCAATGCGTGCGATTACCGTGCAGACAGGAAAAAAGATGGCCTGAATTAACCATCGATAAGCTGAAGTAGCGTTCCTGATCCGATGCATGATCAATCGATTTTGAATAACTCAGAAATTTTGCCACATCCAGCATACTCATAATTCCTCCTACTCTTCTAAATTAGTATCCGCCAAAAAAAACATTCTCTGCAGCAGATGAATCCTGCGGCAGTGCTAAATCAAAATTCTCTGCACTCCACAATTCAATACGCGTGAGTGCTCCCACTAAAACCACCTGCCCTTTAACCTCGATATGAGCCAGTAGGTTTTCCCCAATACGGATACGACCCTGCGCATCCCACACCAACATATCGGCACCTGCTGTAATTGAACGAATCGCCTGCTGATCGTTTTGATCAATCGAGCCGCCGGCACGTAATTCCTCAAGACGCCGCATCATTTCGGCTGCTGTATAGAGATATAGGCACTTTTCTTCTGGATGAGGGAAAGCAAACAGCTGATTCGACTCCCCTGCTAGATTGCGCCAGCTTGAGGGAAAAATCATACGGCGCTTGGCATCAAGGGCATGCGCAAACGATCCAACGAATAATGCTGATCCTTTTTGTGTTTCCACCATCCCTTTCACTCCATTTATCACCTATTAATGGGATTTTATTACATTTTGAACCACATCGAGTCAAAGGTTTTTGAGGCTTATTCCATATTTTTCAATAAAATCATAAGGGATCCCTAAAATTTGACGTGGATTATTAAATCCCAGAAACTTCCACCATCCTCCTCCACACTTAAAAAAAACGATGCATCTGACAGATGAGCAATCATGGAAAACATCCTTGCCGAGGAAGGCCGCAGAAAAGTTACAAAAAGCGACGAGTGTCGCCCGAAAAATCAACAAATATGGAATAGTTGATAGAAATTGTAAGATTTATGTATTTTTAGGGTGAAATCACCATAGCGCTGTGATTTATATTGCTCATTATCTTAGAACACTTATTTGGTCGGGCTTAATTCCCGCTTTAAGGTTTTTTGAATGGAGAATAAAGCGTGAAGCCAACTAATACGAATGACCCTGAATATTTCCATAAAGTTGTAGACTGCCAATATGCATGCCCTGCACACACGCCCGTACCGGAATATATCCGCCTGATTGCAGCCGGCCGATACGAGGACGCCTATATGGTAAACTGGGAATCGAATGTATTCCCCGGCATCCTGGGCCGCACTTGCGATCGTCCATGTGAACCGGCCTGCCGCCGCGGCCGGGTGGAAGACAAGCCCGTTGCCATCTGTCGCCTTAAGCGCGTTTGCGCAGACAAGAAGGCAGATGTATCGGCCCGCATGCCAAAAATCCCAAGACAGAAGAATGGGTTTAAACTCGGCTTGATCGGCGCCGGCCCTTCAGCACTGACGGTTGCTCGCGACCTTATGCCGCTCGGCTATGAAATTGATTTATTCGAGGCCACCGCATCGGCCGGCGGCTTTATGCGTCAGCAGATTCCATCCTTCCGCTTACCGGATGAAGTGATCGACGAAGAGACCGGCTACATTCTTGATATGGGTGTTAACGCTCATTTCAACACCCGCATTGAGAGCATGAAGGAGCTGCTGAAAGAAGGTTACGATGCCATATTCGTTGGATCAGGTGCCCCAAGCGGCCGTCCTCTTCCCCTATCGGGTTACGAAATTGACAAAGGCGAAAATATTCAGGTCGGTGTCGAATGGTTAGCTCAGGTTGCCTTTGATCACATTACTGAAGCACCTGTAGATGTAATTGTAATCGGCGGCGGCAACACCGCCATGGATTGCTGCCGTACCGCCATCCGCCTCGGAGCCAAGAATGTTAAAGTATTAATCCGCACCCCAATTAATGCCATGGTTGCTTCGCCCTGGGAAATTGAAGATGCCCTTGCTGAAGGTATTCCGATTCTTGAAAATCACAATCCGTTGGAATATATCCTAAAAGACGGAAAACTTGCGGCCATGAAGTTCGAGATCATCGAATATTCCGTTGATGATGAAGGCCGAGAAGTTTTCACTCCAACCGGACAAATGGAGACCATCGATTGCAGTCTTGTTCTGCTGGCCATTGGTCAGGCCAACGCCTTCCCATGGATTGAACGCGATATCGGCATTGAATTTGGAGATGCCGGGCTCGCCGTGGTTGACGAAGTCACCTTCCAGTCCACCAACCCTAAGGTTTTCTTTGGCGGCGACGCTGCCTTTGGGCCTAAGAATATTATTACTGCCGTGGCACAGGGCCATGCTGCCGCGCTCTCACTTGATATGTTCTGCAACGGACAAGACATGAGGGATCGCCCAGAACCGGGTACCAATTTGATCAGCCAGAAAATGGGCATTCACGACTGGAGCTATGCGAGCATGGTGACCGAAGAGGAGCGTCATCTAGTACCGCACGTGAATCTGGATGAAGCCATTCACAGCCACAAGATCGAGGTTGAGCTTGGATTTGATAAAGACGTAGCCCTCGAAGAAGCCGAGCGTTGCCTCAACTGTGATGTTGCAACCATCTTTACGGAAAACAAATGTATTGAGTGCGATGCATGTGTTGATATCTGCCCCGTGGACTGCCTGACCTTTGCTGAAAATGATGAAGAAGCCAAATTGCGGCGCAACCTAACGGTTCCGGCATTAAATCTGGGTCAGGATATCTTTGTTTCGGACCATCTTAAAACAGGCCGGGTCATGGTGAAGGACGAAGATGTTTGCCTTCATTGCGGTCTATGCGCCGAACGATGTCCCACCTCTGCTTGGGACATGCAAAAATTCCTTTATATTTCAACTAAGGCGGGACAACAGGCATGAAGCGCGAAATTATAATCAATAAGTTTGTCATCAAGTTTGCCAATGTAAACGGCACAGGATCGGCAAGTGCAAACAAGCTGTTCAGTAAAGCCATTTTCAGAATGGGTATTCCGATCAGCCCTAAAAATATTTTCCCGTCAAATATTCAGGGTCTGCCCACGTGGTATGAAGTTCGCGTGAACGAAAATGGCTATCTCGGCCGCCGCGGCGGCATCGACATCATGGTCGGCATCAACCCCCAAAGCATGGAACGCGACATCGGCGAACTGGAACAGGGCGGATACTTTATATACGATTCCACCAAGCCGCTCAGCGAAGACCTGATGCGTCATGATATTGATGTTATCGGCATTCCATTCACACAGCACTGCCGGGAAATGTACGACGATGAACGCAAGCGCCAGCTTTTCCGTAACGTCATGTATGTCGGATCTCTGGCCGCCCTACTCGATATGGACATGGAGGTAATCAAAGAGTTGATCCGAGAGCAGTTCAGAGGAAAAGAAAAGCTGATCGAACCCAACTTCGAAGCCCTGCAAAAAGGCTATGATATTGCGAAAGCACTTCCGAATTGTCCGATTGCATATCGGGTGGAAAAAAGAGATAAGGTTAAAGACAAAATCCTGATGGATGGTAACGAGGCCTGCGGCCTGGGTGCCGTATACGGAGGGGCTTCCGTGTCCGCTTGGTATCCTATCACTCCATCCACCTCTGTAATCGACAACTTTAATAAATATTGCCGAAAATTCCGAACCGACCCGGAAACCGGGAAGAAAAACTATGCCATCGTTCAGGCAGAAGACGAGTTGGCAGCCATCGGCATGGTAATCGGCGCGGCATGGAATGGAGCCCGGTCCTTTACCGCAACCAGCGGCCCCGGCATTTCGCTCATGAACGAATTTCTGGGACTCGCCTACTTTGCAGAAATCCCAACGGTACTGGTTAATGTCCAGCGCTCGGGACCCTCAACCGGCATGCCTACCCGCACACAACAGTCCGACATTCTTACCTGCGCTTATGCATCGCATGGCGACACAAAACAGGTCTGCCTGTATCCATCAACTCCGAAAGAATGCTTCGAACACACGGCACAGGCGTTCGATCTGGCGGAGCGGCTTCAGACCCCGATTATGATTTTGTCCGACCTCGACCTTGGCATGAACGATACCATGTCAGAACCCCTGAAATGGGATGATTCTAAGGAGTATGATCGCGGCAAAGTATTGACGGAAGAAGATCTGGAAAACATGGACGAACGCTTTGGTCGCTATCTCGATGTAGACGGCGACGGCATCGGTTATCGCACCTACCCAGGAACGCATCCAACCAAAGGCTCCTTCTTCACGCGCGGTACGTCTAAAGACGAGTACGCAATCTATACCGAGTCTGGCGAAAAATATGTTGAGAACATGCAGCGCCTTCTCCACAAATGGAGAACAGCCAGCGAATTGGTGCCTCAGCCTAAAATCCGCAAAACAGACAAACCTTGCACCGTAGGGGTTATCTATTACGGAACCAGCGAAGCTTCCACACTGGAAGCATTGACGCATTTGTATCGGCTTCACCGCGTTTCACTGGACAGTCTGGGCATCAAGGCGTTTCCGTTCTCTGATCAAATCGGCCAATTCATCGAAGAGCATGACTATGTCTTTGTGGTTGAACAAAATCGTGATGCTCAAATGCGATCCCTGTTGATCAATGAATACGACCTGGATCCCGAGCGATTGGTTCCTGTTCTGCATTATGATGGAAGCCCTATTACCGCCCGTTACATCCGCCATGAAATCCGTGACTGGATTCTGCAGACCAGCACCCTTCCACAACGTCACCGCTATTAAAAGGATTGCCTCATGAGCTATAAAATACCTACCTTCCGCCACCCAAACCTTCCGAAAAATGATCTGGGATTTACGTCCAAAGATTACGAAGGCGCTGTTTCTACACTCTGTGCAGGTTGCGGTCATGACTCCATCAGCGCAGCAATTATCGAGGCTTGTTTCGAAATGTCGATCCCGCCACACCGCGTGGCGAAGCTATCCGGCATCGGATGCTCGTCCAAAACACCGACCTATTTTCTTGGGAACTCACATGGATTTAACTCGGTGCATGGCCGTATGCCCTCTGTAGCAACCGGCGCCAATATGGCAAACCGTGATTTGCTTTATATTGGCGTATCCGGTGACGGCGACACGGCATCTATCGGCATGGGCCAGTTTATTCATGCCGTTCGCCGCAACGTAAACATGGTTTATATTTGCGAGAACAATGGCGTCTACGGTTTGACCAAAGGACAGGACTCTGCAACAACCGATATGGGATCCATCAGCAAAAAAGGCGAGCCCAATCCGTTAGAACCGATCGACCTTTGCGCCATATCTCTTCAGCTAGGTGCCAGCTTTGTTGCGAACAGTTTTTCCGGAGATAAAAAACAGCTCATACCCATCATTAAAGCGGCTATTTTGCATCAAGGCTTTGCGTTCATTAACGTGATATCACCCTGTGTCACCTTCAACAATGTTCCCGGCTCAACCAAGGGTTACGACTATATTCGCCAGCATATGGCCTCAACGAATACCGTCGATTTTGTTCCTCCAGCGGATGAAATTACCACCGAGTATGATCCCGGAACATCGGAACAGGTTACCATGCACGATGGGTCCGTGATCAACCTGCATAAGATTGATGACGAGCTTGATATACACGTTCGACGGTCTGCGCTGAAGCGCATTAAAGACTACAAAATGGAAGATAAAGTACTTACAGGCGTCTTGTTTATCGACGAGGAATCAAAAGAGGTTCATGAAACGATGAATACTACGGATGTACCTTTACGGAGTCTGACTGAAAAAGAACTATGCCCCGGAGCTGCAAGCCTCGAAGACATCAACAACCTTCATCGTTAATATCAGAAAAGATCTCTAATTAATCTGACGAAGTAACCTTCAGGTTATCGATACAAACGATACCCAATTGGTCCAGGGGTGCAGAAAACCCTACATGCGCCCTAGCCGTGTTCCAGACCTCGGCAGTGACTTTATCCTTTTTAAAGTCAGTAAATTCCAGCGTCGCGAGCATATCACCCGTTAGAGCATGCTTCAGCTCAACGGAGGTCTCGAATGAATCCGGCTCGGAAAGTTTCTTCACCACAAGTACGATTTTATGCCACTCGGAAATCGACACATCCTTATCGGATCGAATCAGAAAATTTTCTGCATAGATCACTTTTGAAGCCACATCAGGCATTGCCCCCGACAAACGCCAATCCCCATCCGGAGTGGCCTGCAGATGTAATTCAAAACTGGCCTTCTTGCTGAGCAGAGAATTTCCAATCAGTACGGTCATCACCGGTTTAACCCGCGTCAGTTCAACCGGATCAACTGCGACTTTAAAATCGAACTCCATGATTAGTGTACGCCCGGGCAGCCAGCGGACATACTCACCGGTAACGCAGTGGACCTCCGTTGGTGCAGCACGAATAACCAGTGCTTTATCGCCCTCCATTTCAACCGTTCCCAGTTGATCCATAATGGATAGCGCCGAAGAATCCTTCACCTTATCATATACATTCCAATCGAACTGCCCTTCGATCGGGCCGTCAGAAAACTGATTGAAATCATATAAAAGCGGCGACTCTGCCCCCGCGGAAAGAATCCACGATGCGCATATAAGTAAAACGGGTACACTAATTTTCATATTCAAACCTTTGAACCTACCTCGTATTTTAAAATCTGAGTTTCAGATATAGCAAGATGGTTGCCAACTCAGATTCCTAATTCGAAAAACATACCTAAACAGTGCCTTTCGAACACAAAGAAGCCGGATCAAAAACAGAACAACTAAATGACTGCCTTTTTTCGCTTTTGCCCCGCTACTCGCTCTGATTATAAAAATATGCATACCAAATTAGAATTTATCACCGGCTAATAGTGCTCAATATCAATAGCGCCATTCATCTATTAAATTATGCCTCATCCGCAGAATCGGTGGGCCGATTCCGGCTCGGGCAACCCTCCCATTGTGTGAAATAGGGCGATTTTCAGCACTTCGTAGCTTCGAAA
>JADGFE010000088.1 GCA_016744085.1 Kiritimatiellales bacterium
GTCATATTACTTGTATGCCATCCTGATTTCAGGCCATTTCAAACTTTCAGGCAAAGCGAAAACCTCACGTGCACCCACTGATTTGGCGGAAGACCCGTATTTCTAAAGTAATGATCCCGCCAAATCGGCAAGTTCAGATCGCTCTCCTTTCGTTAGATTTACATGTGCGTAAAGCCGTTGCCCCTTCATTTTTTCAATCAGATAACTTAAGCCGTTTGATTGGCTATCCAGATAGGGATGGTCAATCTGGAATACATCGCCAGTAAAGATAATTTTAGTTCCTTCACCCGCTCTTGTAATGATGGTTTTAATTTCATGAGGGGTCAGGTTTTGTGCTTCATCGATAATAAAAAAAGTATTTACGAGGCTGCGTCCTCGGATGTAGGAAAGCGGTTCGATAATCAACTTTTTTTCTTCCACCAATTTACCAATCTGACTGCGTTTCGTGTCCCCTTGAGCATGTTCAATGACGGAGAGGTTATCAAATAGGGGTTTCATATAAGGATCTAACTTGGACTGAATGTCACCTGGTAGAAAGCCGATATCCTTATTGCTGAGCGCAACAATGGGTCGGGCCATCAGAATCTGCCGGTAACTCTTTTTACGTTTAAGTGCGCCGGCAAGTGCGATGAGTGTTTTTCCAGTTCCGGCTTTTCCCGTTAGACTAACAAGTCGAACAGAATCATTCAGTATGGCATCTAATGCGTACGTTTGTTCAGAGTTCCTCGGTGTAATCCCGAAACAGGGGACTTTGTCGACATGTTTAATTAGGCTGAGCTCATCATCATAAACAGCTAACGCTGATTTTTTATCACCACGTAGAATTAGGTATTCGTTGGGCATAAGTGGGGTTTCGAGTTTAAGTTCACTGGATGAAAATTCATAAGGGGGGGAGTACATTAGGTTAATCAGTTCTGGATCAACATTTTCCTCGATACGGGTGCCCGTATACAATTGCTGAATGTCGCTGACATGATCATTTCGGTAGTCGACGGCCATGAGCCCGACAGCTTTCGCCTTCATGCGTAAATTAACATCTTTGGTGACAAGGGATACTTCTCGATCAGAGAATTCGCGAGCCACCTGGTAGCCAATATTGAGGATATGATGATCAGGCTTTTTTGATGAAAAATTATCAGCAATGCTTTCTTCGAAAGGGCGATCGAGTTTTATGCTTATTTTTCCACGACCGTCACCGATGGATACGCCACTATTGAAGAGTTTTCCGCTGCTGAGGGAATCAACTGTTCTTGCAAATTCACGGGCATGAAAATTGAGAGAATCATTCCCTTTCTTAAAATTATCGAGTTCTTCGAGAACCGTGATCGGGATCACTATATCGTGTTCGCCAAATTGATGGATACAGCTGCTGTCGTGGAGGATTACGTTGGTATCTAGGACAAATATCTTCTTGGAGTTGGAAGTCATATATCAATTAACCTTTCCTGTTATAGTTTAGTTATGAGCTATGGAATAAGGGCGGTTCTGTAACCTCCTTTATTGGATTCTTTGGGATGTAAATATCTAGTAAACACATTAAAATTCTGCGTCAAGAGGATTGGCAAGTCAACGCAGTATTTGTGTGCTAGATGGATTGATTGTACAAGATGTTGTACATCAGCGCTCTAGATTGTCTTTTTTTTTGATAAAACGGCTGATGAAAATGCGATGTTTAGCCACGAAGTCGTATAAACAATCGAAGATCTGACGAAAAATGGGCCAACCAGTCGGAGCAATTATCCAGTCCAATCCAATCGCCCGGTAGGCTACCCGTATGGCATTCATACGATTTACTAAAGAACCGTCAGGCAGAAGGGCATGTATCTTTGTTTCAAGCTCCGAAAATGAGGTGCCTGTCTTTTCCGCCTGAAAGTCACTGCTCCTGATGTTCGAGAAATCTAAAATTCCTTTAGGATCACGTTTTTTAAGAAAGTCTCTTTTTCGGCAGCAAATTGGGCAGTTACCATCGTAAAGGATTATAATCGGAGTTTCTTCCATGTTGAAAATATGCGCCGATTTAAATTTGAATGAAAGTGATATCGACAGCACAAATCTTGACGCATACTTTTTAATCTTGTAAATTCCTAGTAATTCGGTGGTTGCCACACCTGTCAGGGAGGTTACATGAATACATTGGGGATACTTATCGCATGTGGGAAGGAGGAAGAAATTGCTCCTGGAACAGATGCCGCTTTTCTTAGTTTAGGCAATACTAACTTGCTTGTTCATACTTTGTTGACCTATCAGAATGCTACATCGATCGACAACGTTATAGTCGCTGTTGGCAAAGAACGTGTGGGTGTAACGATGAATGCAATAAAGCGCTACGGGTGCACAAAAGTGGTCGGAGTTGTTATTGGAGGCTCAACGCGAATGAGTACACTCCGAACGGTAATGGCTAAATTACCTTCTCCTGCATCAATCATCGTTATTCAGGAAGCGTCTCGCCCCTTTGTTACTAAAAAGATATTGGCAGAAACTGTAAAGGCGGCAAAACGTTACGGCTGTTCCATTGCTGCTCATAGAATTCCCGATGCCACTAAATTTGTTCCTAAGGGCATGAAGGCCGCAAAAACATTAGAACGCAATACGATTTGGACTGCGCAAACTCCTCAGGTTTTCAAAACTGAAGTTTTGAAAAAAATTATTAGTCCGAAAGCCAAAGGGATCAAAATTATAGATGATGAATCAGAATTTGTCCGAAAACCTTCTGAGGTTCATATGGTCGAGGTTGGATCGGGTAATATGAAAATCCGGACGTCGCAAGATTTGGCAATTGCGACGGCATTGCTTAATGCAAAACTGACCTAACGACCGCTTTCGAGTCGTAAAGCATTTCGGAAAGGAAGACCGGCAGCGCGAATTTTTTTCTGGGTTGCTTTCATGTCGTAATCCACGCGACGCATCGTAATGATTTGCGCATTCAGATCGTAAATTACATAAGCCGATTTGGGGTTACGATCTCGCGGTTGCCCAACGCTTCCCACGTTAATCAGATATTGGAATCCCGGTTTAATGGATATTGTTTCATAAAACCCTTTTTCGATTCCATCTGGTCCCTTTATGAATGCAAGGGGAACGTGCGTATGTCCAAAAAAACAGACCGGATTAAATTGGTTCTTAAAATTATCATCAGCCGCTTTTCGTTTGAAAATATAGTTCCAGCGCTGTGGATGGCTGAGTGAGCTGTGGACAATCGTAAAATCTTCAATATCCACGATCAACGGGAGGTTGCGTAGGTATTTCCGATCAAGAATTGATAATTGTTTTCGGCTCCACCGAATGCTTTTTTGAGCAAGAGGTGTAAACAGCTCCATGGATTCGTTACATGCCGCGTAGTAGTCGTGATTCCCCTGAACGGTTTTACACTTGAGGCTACGGATTTTTTGCAGGCACGGTTTCGGGTCGGCATTATAACCGACTACGTCACCGGTACAGGCGAAATGCGTAACACCTTGTTCTTTCGCATCGTTCAGTGCCGCAGTAAGCGCTTCAAGATTTGCGTGTATGTCGCCTAAAATCGCATATTTCATTAAAACGAAATTCCAAACTTATCAAATTCGCCGGTCGGGTTCTTCCAGCATCACCTGATGCTTTAAAATGTATGTATCTAAATCAGAGTTGCATATTGCATAAAGAAATTCGACTAACTCTTTTTCAAATCCTTCCGCAACGAGCTCTACAGTGCCATCCCATAAATTCCGTACGAATCCATTAACGTCAAAATCATTCGATATCCGGTTGGTTGTATGTCGGAATCCAACTCCCTGAACCCGTCCTGAAAAAAATACGGTCATTCATTTTACCGATTCAGCCGAATTCATAGGTTGTTTATATCGCATCTAAATTCTATCGGCAAAGTCCGAATGAATGGAAAAGGTAGATTGGTTAATACATTATAGGGACATTTACTTCTCTGAATAAGGGGCGCGGAATCTATTCATATACGAGCGACGGTCGAATTGTAATGTCCCACCACGGCAAGGACCCTGATCAATCCAACCTGTTTTTTAGCTCGATTTTCTCTCTTCCGGAAACGGTAATTCCTTTCGGGTAGGCGGTGAGGGAAATACTGGCGGTGCCGCGGACACCTTTCCATGCAAAGCTGGCCGCCCGTTCAAGGACGGTGCTTGCGCTCTCTAGCAAGTAGCCGTTCCATAATTTTTCAAGACCGCCCCAATAACATTCGATGGGATTGTGCTTGCTGCGATACGGAGGAGAGTAGGCCAACCTCACTTCGAGTCCCGATGAATCGGCGAATTCGACAACCCGCTTCAGGAACTGGGTGCGATGCCTGTTGCAATCCAGACGGTATCCGGCGATGCGTCGCCTGTGAAGGTTTCATCCACCAGATCGCTCTGAATCAGGATGCCGGCGGCTTGCGGGTGTCTTCAGAGATCGTGCCGGAAATCACCGAAGTCTTTTGGTTGCACACTTTGCATTTGAAAAGTCCGGCTGCCAGACGCCACGATTCCTCATGGCCACAGGCCGGGCAAAGGAACCCCTTCGGCCAGCGCAATGATGCCAGATCGTTGCGACATGCTTCTTTACTTGAAAAGTTCAGTTCCAATTCTGTCAGATCCTTTGGATACGCTTCCGTGAAACGTGTGTACCACAGCATGTGGGTCTAGTCCTTCGAAGTGAATACCTCTAACATTAATAGGATCTGTTGCTCTTGAAACGTAAGATTGGCTTAACGTTCGGAACGGGTAAAAACAGGAGTGTCCGGTGTCGATAATTCTGCGTTAAAGCCATAGCCGCCTTCTGCAAATGAAATCAGTCCGTCAGCATCTTTGATACGGTGTTCTATAAGATATCGAGCCATACTTCCACGCGCCTTCTTTGCATAAAAACTAATAATCTTAAAGGTTCCGTTTTTTTCATCTTTAAAAACCGGAGATATAATCTTCATATTGAGTGATCGTTTATCAATGGCTTTGAAATATTCGTTCGATGCTAGGTTAACGAGTACACTGTTTTTGTTTTCATTTAACGCAGATGTAATTTGGGCTTTCCAGAATTGATAGAGATTCGTAGTGCCCCGCGTTTCAAGGGGACGTCCCATTTCGAGTCGATAAGGTTGAATTAAATCCAGCGGACGAAGTAATCCATACAGTCCGGATAATATACGCAGATGATTCTGAGCATACTTTACATCACCTTTCTTAAGCGAAGTTGCGTCAAGGCCATCATAGACATCGCCTGTGAAGGCAAATAGAGCCTGTTTGGCATTGTCGAGAGCGAAGGGTGGTTTCCATTCCTTAAAACGTTGCCGATTCAGTTCCGCCAGCTTTTCGCTGATTTCCATAAATTCCATTAATTCGGTTTTAGAAAATTTACGGACTTTGGATGCCAGCTTTTGTGATTCCTTTAAAAATTCCGGCTGAGAACAATCGGTCATTTTCGCCGAATTCATATCCATGCTTTTGGAAGGGGAGAGAACAATAATCATTTCTCGAGGATCTTTTTGATGGGGCCTGAATAAAGGTCCGGTTCAAGGAGAAAGGAGTCGTGTCCTTTGTCCGATGTTATGACGACGAATTCTGTTTTAATACCGGAAGCAAGAAGCTTGTCTTTCATGAACTCCTGTTCATCTGGATAAAAGCAACAGTCGGAATCAATGCTGAAGATTAAGTATTCCTGATGATGGCATTCTTTGAACACCTCGTTGTAGTCACTTTTCCCAACATCACGAGCCAGATTATAGTTGGTCCAGCCGGCAACGAGATAAAGATAGGTGTTGGCATCAAAGCGTCTCAGAAATTTACGTCCCTGATGCAGGATATAGGATTCAAGTGGAGTGCGGATTTTATACCACGAAAACTCATCCTGCTCCTGTTCGCATTTTTCGGTCATGCGCGCTTCCATTGCATGAAGCGAAACAAAGGTCTTATGAGAAATCATGCGGGCCAAAGCAAGGCCTCGCAAGGGCGCGGGGCCATCGTAGTAATGTCCGTTGCAGTAATTCGGATCATTTTCAATCGCCAAAATCTGCTCGAGATTATGAACACGGGTCAGTGTTGTGGACTCAATCCCGCAGGCAACCGGAATGACACGAGATACGCGGTCTGGATAACGAGCAGCAAAATTCATAACGAGCATTCCTCCAAGAGAGGAACCAATGGCTGCAAAGAATCTGGATATTCCGAGATGGTCGAATAAGGGAATTTGGGAGTCTACGATATCACCGAAAGAAATCTGGGGGAATGCACCGCCATATTCCTTACCGGTTTCTGGGTTGATAGAAGAGGGGCCTGTGGTTCCGTAGCATCCGCCAAAGTAGTTTACACAAATCACAAAGAAACGATTCGTATCAACGGGTTTTTCCGGTCCGACAAAATCGTCCCACCAACCCGTTTGGCACTCACTGTTCCAGCGATCGCCAGTGTTTGGGACGGTAGGATTAAAGCCGCAAACATGCTGGGAACCTGATAGTGCATGAAAGACAAGTATGGCATTGTCCTTGGCTTCATTCAGTGTTCCGTAGGTTTCGTAGGCAAGGGTGACCGGGCCAAACTCAGTGCCGTCGTGTAATGCGAGGCGGGAATCCGGCTCTTCTCCAAAAGTGTAAAACTGTGTTCTTACTTCCATTATTTCCTTAAAAGGCCATCCCTGCAGAGATGGCCAGTATACCATTACTAGGATTTAGCCAAAGCCTGATCAATATCTGCAAGGATATCGTCGATATTTTCAATGCCCACAGAGAGGCGGATCATGCCGGGTGTAATACCGCCGGAAGTCTGCTGCTCTTCGTTAAGCTGGGAGTGTGTCGTGCTTGCAGGATGAATCGCCAAGCTACGCGCATCACCGACATTGGCCAGATGAGAGAAGAGTTCGAGCGACTCAATAAATTTACGACCGGCCTCTTCTCCGCCTTTAATTTCAAATACGACCATGCCACCGGCACCGTTCGGCAGATATTTGGACGCCTTATCATCATAACCGGCATATTTAACCCATTCGACTTTGCCGCTTTTTTTCAGGTGCTCTGCTGTTGCAAGGCCGTTTTCTGAATGACGCTCCATACGTAGTGGAAGTGTTTCAATTCCCTGAAGCGCCATCCATGAATTATCCGGCGCAATGCAGGCTCCGAGGTTACGAAGCGGAATCAACCGCATGCGCAGAATGTAAGCCAGAGGGGCAAGGTCACCGAGATCGTTAGCAAAGCTGACATTCCAGTAGCTCGGTTCTGGATCAGACAGCAGCGGATGCTTCCCGGTGGTCCAATCGAACTTGCCGGAGTCCACCACAACACCACCAATGCCTGTTCCATGGCCACCAAGCCATTTGGTCAGTGAGTGCACAACAATGTCGGCACCATGATCCAGTGGGCGGAGTAAGGCAGGAGTTGTGAATGTGGAGTCCACAATTAGCGGGAGTCCATTTGCGTGAGCAATATCGGCAATGCCTTGAAGATCCACCAGCTCAAGCGCCGGATTGCCGATGGTTTCGCAGAATACGGCTTTCGTATTTTCATTAATCGCGGCTGCAAAATTCTGGGGGTCGGAGGGATCAACAAATTTAACCGTTATGCCCATTCCTGGAAGAATATCGTTAAACATGGTATAGCTTCCGCCGTATAGGTTATTGGCAGAAACAATTTCATCTCCGGACTTAGCCAGATTGATGATGCTGTAAAATATGGCACTGGTCCCCGATGCAACCGCAAGCGCCGCCGCACCACCTTCCATGGCGGCAACACGTTGTTCCAGCACGTCTGTAGTTGGGTTCATCAGTCGCGTGTAAATGTTGCCCAGCTCTTTTAGGCTGAATAGATTGGCAGCATGTTCGGTGCTGTCGAATCGGTAAGATGCCGTTCTGTACAACGGTACCGCATGTGACCTCGTGGTTGATTCAGCGGATTCATAACCGGCGTGCAGGCACTTCGTTTCCAGTTTGCTCATTAGTTCTGTTCCTTTCGTTAATATTTAACGCAATGCGCGCAGGGATACTTTGAGGAAAGACATCGAACATTTTCCCTTATTAAAACGGGGAACACATCGTTGCTTTGCACTGCAAAGCCTGGCCTTGGCACCTTACTGTATTCAGGTTGCCGGGCGATCGTTGGGCCAGTTCCCTCACGCCACTCTCAATGTTTATATATGATAAATAAGGTATTGTTTTGTGAAATATAGTCAAGGGGGTTCAGTAACTTATTCCGCTTTTACTATGCATAAAGTGCATTATTTTAAGAGACGTCCGGCTTCTTTTGGTCAGCGATTGCTTTCCTTAAGAACTTCAGCTCAGCCGGTTTGGCTCTTCGCCATTCACCCGGTTTTAAATTTTCGAGCTGAACAGGGCCAATGGCAATACGCATCAGGCGAAAAACTTTTTTCTCAAAATGTTCCATCAATCGGCGGATATGTCGATTTTTACCTTCGCCAAGCGTAATGGTATATTCAATGCCTTTGCGGGTATGCGTGCCTTCGGAAATATCCAAAACGCGAAGTGTTTCTCCCTGACTGGGAATTCCACGCTTCATATTGTTCAGTTGATGAAATCCAAGTGGTTTATCGATCCATACCTTATAAATTTTTTTAACGTGATATCGGGGGTGCATCAACGCATGAGCGAGATCGCCATCGTTGGTCACCATAATCAGGCCTTCACTCATAAAGTCCAGGCGACCAACTGTGTAAATTCTTTCAGGCAGATCATCGAGCAGATCAAGAACGGTTGTTCGCCCCTGCGGATCATCTGAGGTGCATATTACTTTGGTTGGCTTATTGATAAGAATCGTAACTGTAGGCTCTCGTGCAACAGCTTTTCCATTGCAAACAACCTTTTGAGTTGCTGGAGAGACCTTGGTACCAAGCTCTGTTATTGTTTTACCATCAACTGATACGCGGCCGGCTGTGATCAGTTTTTCACAAAATCGTCTGGAGCCCAGGCCGCAGTCAGCCAGATGTTTCTGAAGTCGTATCTGTTCGGGATTTGCCATGATATACCTAATAAAAAAGCACTCCCAGCGTAGCCTGGAGTGCTCTTCAACTCAATCCGATGCGAATTATGCTTCGGGCTTGGTTTTCGGCAAACCGTGTGCGCGGTCACCATCTTTCCAGCGGCCATCTTTTTTTAGACTTTCAATACGTTCAAAACGCTTGAGTACGTTGCGTTTAGTGCGAATTTTGGCTGCGCCTTTCAAACTGCTGTGCATGGACATAATAAATTCTCCGTCGGTTGATTTCTCAAAAAATGATCACGAAATTTAACCCCAATACCAGAGGATGTCAAAGGCTAACCCGCAGTTTTTTATAGGGTTACAATTCGATCGAAATATAAATCGAGTATTCTTCGATTAATATAAGGTTTTTTGTGAGCTCAGGTTTTCTAAGAAGATGCCTACTTCTTTTCCTGCAACGTCAGCTTTTTGCCGGAAGAAAGCCATTCGGTCAGGATGACTTTACAATACTTGCTGGTAGACAAGTGCATTGAGTTTGCGCGGGATTCAAGGTCATCGGCCATTTTCTTGGACATGTTGATGCCGATAGTCTTTGTGTTTTTACCAATAGGATTTGTTGCCATGTTATTCTCCAGTTAAATTTGTAAAGAATATGTTTTTTAAAGGGTGTACCCGCAATCGTCTAGTATAAAATACTAAAATAATGAGGCCGATATGCTTTTTAACTAATCAGATCTTTGAAAGTATGGCTGGTATTAGTAAGTAGATAGTGAGTAATGGAGCTTACATCAGACCATGAATTGGTTTTTTAAAAACAAAAAAAAAGTCATCGAGCCCGAATGCGCCAGTATCTGGAAGGTAGATTTTTCTGACTGCAGTACGCGGGATTATCTTCCTGCGTATTCATTCTGCGAATGTGATAACCATTCGAATTGCCGTTATGTGGCCCTATTTGAGGGAATGCGTCTTTGTGGTAACCCTAAACACAAAAGCTTTATTCCTGAAGGCTCTGAGCCCTTTGATCCACACAAAGGGCAATTTAACGACTAGGCGTTCTTGCCTTCCTTTTATACCGCGTCTATCTTGCGCGCATGTCCAATTTAGACCAAATCAGTACAAAAGGCCGTGTAGCTATCGGAATGAGCGGAGGAACCGATAGTTCCGCAGCCGCAGCCATGCTTGTCGACCAAGGCTACGAAGTTATCGGATTAACTGCCCATATGTGGAAAGACGGTTCTCGTTGCTGCTCGCTGGAGGATGTTGATCGGGCGAGACGGGTCTGCGACTTCTTAGGTATTCGCCATTATGTGGTTAATGCGCAGGAACTTTTCACTGAAAAGATTGTTGATCCATTTGTCGAGGCTTATTCCGCCGGCAGAACACCATCTCCCTGCATCTACTGTAATTCGTTTGTTAAATTTGGATTTCTCGTTGATCGGGCTGTTCAGCTGGGCTGTGACCATTTGGCAACAGGGCATTATGCCTGTGTGCAAAAACACGCTGACGGAAAGTTTCATCTGCTCTGTGCAAAGGATCCGAATAAGGATCAGTCCTATTTTCTGCATCGGCTAGATCAGGAGCAACTGGCCTTTCTGCTGTTTCCGCTGGCTGATATGCCGAAGCCTGAAGTTCGCGCGTATTCAAAGGAAAGAGGTTTGCCGATTGTATCGCGGGGCGACAGCCAGGATCTATGCTTTATTGAAGAGGGTAAGCTTCCCGAATTTGTGGAACAGCGAGACCCGTCCGTTATTCAAAAGGGCGAAATTCACGATCAACATGGAAATGTTGTGGGCGAGCACGAAGGGTTGCATCATTTTACCGTGGGGCAACGAGGCAAGCTAGGGATAGCTTTAGGCGAACGCATGTATGTGAAGCGGCTCGATACGGAAAATAACGTAGTAGAAGTGGCTCCTCGCCCAGGCGTTATGAAAACCGAATGCATGGCAGATGATTTGCATTGGATTTCCGGCGAGTCTCCAGAGGGAGAGTTGGTTTGCGAAGTGCGCCCGCGCTATCGCAATAATGGGGCCTCTGCCACAGTTACGATTGTTGGGGATCAAACGGCGAAAATTATTTTTAATGAACCTCAGTTCGCGCTAACCCCAGGACAGGCCGCCGTATTTTATAACGGCGGAGAAGTCCTTGGTGGTGGATGGATCAACGATCTTCCTTAGCTTTTAGTTAGGTTTTTATTTTCCGCTTTGCGAACAAAGTGAACCACGCCGGCTAAAATAATAAAACCGACGAAAATCAAAATCCCGGTTCATCGTAGTTTCGACCACAAGCTCCAGAAACTTCCGAATGAGGCTAACGAAGCAGTTAGAAGCATGCAGGCATTCCAAGCTACTCGCTTTTCGCCGGTCGGCATATTTTCCTTCAGCAAGCCCAGTAATCAGCATGAGGACAATAATGGTTGAGACCGCCATGTCGGCAACACCGAATCCAAAAATAACATTGGCAACGGTTTTACCCGTTATATGTCTCCAGTTCCTCGAACTTTTCAGAGGAGTTCAGCAACGCCCGTTTCACCTATTCAGGATCATAATTCGAAAAGAGAATCCTGGCATCCTTCAGGTTCTTAGCGTTCTTAGAATAATCGATCACAAACCCGTTCATTTTCGATTCACGCCCTTCATCCCCTTCAAGCAGACGGTTTACTCTCGCAATGGCCTGAGGCAACTGCTTCGCCAGATATGTAAATACGCTGACGTGCATGCTGTTCAGCTCAATTTCCGGATCGGCAGCAACGACTGGACTGATGATTCCGCCGAGTAATATTATGATTGTTTACTCCGTTGCGGCGGGATCATTTCTGTATTAGCCGGATATCGAGGGGGTGTCATTGAAATGCCGAAATGGAAACCCATTGTAGCAAGTTTGGTGTTTGCACTAATCATTGCCTCTATCTTCGTCTCAAAAAAAACAGTGAGGGGAATTACGGATTGCTGTTTACCGGAGTGATAACTGCAGTGTGTCTGATCTGCTTTAAAACCTTTCGCCGTGCATTTTTACGTTGCTGCTTATCATGATCGTAATTGGAGGAATTCTGGGAGGCATCTTTACGACGACTGAAGCCGCAGCGATTGCAGTCGTCTATTCATTCTTGCTGTCCGCTGTTGCTTGCCGCCAGATCAAGTTAGCAGATCTTCCCCGAATATTGCTGGATATAGGGATTGCTACGGCGGTCGTAATGTTACTGATTGGTGCTAGCTCCGGAATGAGCTGGATCATGACGATGGCCAAGATTCCTCAGACGGTCAGCGCTGCCTTGTTGGGTCTTTCGGTTCTTCACGGAAGTGCGAACTGATCAGTACGGATAAATAATTTATTTCTTCCAAAGGAAGAATTCCTGCGCTTCGCCGGAAGGTGGAATGCAGATCA
>JADGFE010000089.1 GCA_016744085.1 Kiritimatiellales bacterium
GCTTGAAGATATGAAACAAACCGGTGAAGGACTTCATGATCAGCTTAACACCCTCCTCCAGCAGAAAAATACAGTGGAGCAGGATCTTGATAAACGGAATTCTGACTTAACCAACGCCGCTCGGGAATATCGGAAAGTCGTTGATGCCTATAAATCTTCCCAGTCCAAACTCAAACACCTTTCGGAAAACCAGGAATCACTGGTTGCCCAGAGCACACAGGGCCTGAAAGACGAACTTTTGAAATTACGGGCATCCGAAAAACAGCTTCGAGCTCAGGAAAAAGATTTCAAGACCCGTATAGAATCTCAGCAGGAAGAACTCAACAACCATACTGATCAATTAAAAGTGGCCATCCAGAAACGGCTCGAAACGCAAAAAGCCCTTCAGGAACTACAGGTCGCCTTTGAGGCTAGCCAGGAAAATGCCGATGCCCTGATCCTGCAGCAGACCAGAGAGCTTGAAAAGCAGGTTGAGCAATATAAGCAAAATGAAGGTGAGCTGAAAACGCAACTCGACCAGCTTGAAAAGATCATTCTCGAACGGGATGGTTCATTAACGGAACTTCAGAAAAATCGGGAAGAAACCTCCTCCCTCTTAAAACAAGTGGAAAATCGTCTGGCTAATATTAATAAGGAACACCAGGCCGAACTGAAGAAAACCGTGGCCGAAGTGACCGAAGTTAGTCGTATGAACAGCGACCTGGTTGAAGACCTCAATGAAACCATTCAGCAATCCCTGAACCCAGTGGTTAAAACAACCCTGATCATGGAGAAAGCAAAAAATATTTCTGAGGAACAGAAAAGGGAACTCGCCTACGCCAACCATTCTTGCCGCACCCTGATCGACACCATGAACTACCGCACGGAACTTACACATCTTGCCGACGGACGCGATGAAGTACACACCGCAGAATGCGACCTACACGGACTTATGGCAGAAGTTGACCGTCAATTCGGTCATAGAGCGGAAACGAAGAAGCTGTTTTTTGCGGTCAGCTTTGCCCAGTACCAGACCGCGAACAATGTGCCTAAGTTGGTTGAAACCGACGATGGGAAATTGCGAAAACTGCTTTCGATCCTTCTCGGCTATGCCATCGAAAAAACGGAAAAGGGACGTCTAGGCCTTCATGCAACCAGAAAGCCATCCGAAGACTCAGGCTCAACCCATATTGCCTTTGAACTGACCTATACGAGTAAAGAAGCCAAAGACACGTTGCTTTCCAACATATTCGATTCCAGTGTCGAAACCGTGGTGGATATGAAATACGGTCTGACCCTCGCCCGGCGCTACATCAGTATACTCGGCGGAGAATCCACGTTGGAATACCGCGATGCAGGAATCACGGCATTAACAGTAGAGTTTCCATTCCAGCGGGTTGGTTCTGCTGAAAGCGGAAAACAGGCGGGAGCTGCATAGCCGTTCTTTCCTTCTCTTGACACGGCAGATGTACGCACCTACCGTGAGGGCATGAAAAATGTGCTCTCAATTATTCTTTTCTGCCTTACCGTTGTTAGCGGATATGCAAGTTCTACCCCTGAAACGTGGGCTTATCTCATGAAAGGCGAGGAAAAATATTTCCCGCCCCATTCCCCGATCACCGATGTCGGCTGCTTCAGCGCAGCCGTCAATGGCGACGGAAATCTTACGGGAGGTCACCTCGTGCCTCCAACCTTGCCCGGCGCCAACCCAGGCACGCGCTATCACCTCGTGATCACCCTACCTTGGAATAACACACTGGCTCATATCTATCTCGATCCCAAACTCCCCTTTCGAAACCGGATCATTGCCGATATCGTCGAACGCTCAAAACCTTTTGACGGATTGCAGATTGATTTTGAAAGCATTTCCAAAGCGGATGGCACGGCTTACCTCAATTTCCTCGCCGCCGTCAAAAAGGCTTTGCCTAAAGAGAAAATTTTCAGCGTCGCGGTGATGGCTCGATGGGAAAGTCATAAAGAAAAAAATCCGGACGATGCCTTCGACTATCCCTTCATCGGAATGATTGCTGACCGGGTAGTCATTATGGCCTACGACGAACACTATCGTGGTGGTGGCGCCGGGCCGGTGGCTTCCCTACCCTGGTGCGAGAAAATTTATGACTACGCCGTAAAAACTATTCCTGCTGAAAAACTGATTATGGGCATCCCGCTCTACGGACGCGGCTGGCAAACCCCGGCCCTCGCCAAGGCCTACAAAAACTGGGAAGTAATCGCCGAGTTGCGTGAAAAAAATATTCAGCCAAGCGGTGATCCAGAAAACGGAGGCACCTATTCTTTCAGCGAAACAGTCGAAGTCAATGTGCACTTCGAAACCTATCAATCCCTTCAGGCCAAGATGGAACTCTACAGCCAGCACTCCACACAAGGCATCGCCTTCTGGCGCATCAGCCAAGGTCCCGAAGATTTCTGGACCGTGATCTCCGACTAACTATTCTGCTGGAGAGCAGGAAGCCATGCCGCGTATGCGGCGCTGTCAATTTCTCCTGCTGCAAAACCAAGTGTATGAACTGCCACTTGCTCTTCTGATGCTTCAAATCGTTGCCCGCTGACTTCAAGAAGGCAACAGCGATAAAACCTGCACGCTTATTACCGTCAAGGAACGGATGGTTCTTTACGATTCCGAACGGATTTAATTAATTTCCTGATCCAGTTGCTGAATCTGTTCGATAATTTTTACTAATTGCTCCCCTGCTTGTGTCAGGGAATATTCGGTCCGGGGCGGAACTTCCGGAAACTTATTTTTATTCAATAATCCATAGTCTGTAAGCTTTCTAAGACGCTCCGATAATACTTTGGTTGAGATCCCTTCAATCGCTCTTTCCAAGGCTCCCGGCCGCTTCGTTCCAGAACCGATTTCGTGCAAAACCGAGACCGACCATTTACACCCGACTACCTGTTCTAGTTTTTCGTAGCTGGACCTTTCGGTTTTTTTCATTTTTCCACCCTTTACCATTCAATATTTTACACCAAAAAGTGCGTACCTCACCAATTTGTGCCTACTGTTCAAATCCCGCATTCGCACGCATGTTCATTGCCGAGTCAATCACTACGGGTTGCTCAATGGTTAAATCAAAACGAAGGAGTAAAACAATGAATAAAGCAATATACTATCACGCTGGTTGCCCCGTTTGTGTTGAAGCTGAACAGAACGTGCTGCAAGCACTGGATACCAAGCGAGTCGAAATTGAAGTAGTTGACCTCGGCTCCGAAAAAGATCGAATTACCGAAGCCGAACAGGCTGGTATCAAATCAGTCCCGGCCCTGCTACTTGACGGCAAACCGTTTCACATTAACTTCGGCGCCGACCTCAGTGCTTTGAAGTAGGCACAAAAAATCCAATGGCCGGATCATTCCAGCCATTGGATATTCACGACTCAATCGTCATGACGCGAAGCGGCAATCAGTCTTTCAGTTCTTTCTGCAGCTGGGCATCGGCTTTGAGAACTTCCTTAGCCATATTCTTTTTAAAGGTGATCAGCTTACGTCTAAGGGCAGCATCGCCTACGGCCATGATCTGCACGGCAAGGATTGCCGCATTGATGGCACCGGCTTTGCCGATCGCTACGGTCGCAACCGGAATGCCTTTAGGCATTTGAACTGTAGACAGAAGCGAATCCATTCCATCTAATGACCAGCCCTTAACCGGCACGCCGATAACGGGAAGAACCGTGTGTCCTGCAAGAACTCCGCACAAGTGAGCAGCGCCGCCTGCGGCACCGATAACAACCTTATAGCCATTTTTATGGGCGTTGGTTGCAAACTCACAGGCTTCATGCGGTGTGCGATGAGCCGACATTACATTGACGGTACTTTCGATGCCGAATTCCTTCAGCGTATTCCGGGTATATTCCATTACGGGCCAGTCTGTCTTGCTTCCCATTACGATTGCTACGGTTGGGTTTTTATTCGCCATTTTCCACTCTCCTTAGTTCTCGATGTGCGATGTCATTTCTATAAAAAGCGTCTTTAAAGCTGATGGTTTCAACGGCGACATAGGCCTTCGAAAGTGCATCGGGAAGATCTTTACCCAATGAAGTGATGCCCAGCACGCGACCACCGGCGGTTACTACGTTATCCCCTTCCAGAGCTGTTCCGGCCTGAAAAACAACTGTGTCGTCAACCGCATTGGCTTTATCGATATTCTGAATTTCATTCCCCGTGGCATAATCGCCGGGATATCCGCCAGCAACCATGACCACACAGACACTGTGCTCGTCTTTCCATGAGATCAGATCTTCGGAAAGGTTGCCGTCAATTACACCGTTGATGGCCGGAAGCATATCGCCATCCCACCGCGCCAAAACACATTGGGTTTCCGGATCCCCGAATCGGCAATTAAATTCAACCACACTCGGCTGATCATTCTCGATCATCAGGCCGGCGTAAAGCACCCCTTTATAGGTAATGCCGCGTTTTTTCAGTTCAGCCAAGGTGCGGTCGTAAACTTCTTCTTTTACTTTCTTCAGCACGGTGTCATTTACGATCGAGGCCGGTGAATAGGCGCCCATGCCACCAGTGTTAGGACCCTCGTCCTTTTCAAAAATTCGTTTGTGATCCTGAGAGGAGGCCAGCATCACTACATTTTCGCCATCGATCAGTGCCAGGATAGAGGCTTCTTCGCCAACGAGAAAATCTTCGATTACCACCCGGCTTCCTGCATCACCGAAGGCATTGCTTTCGAGCGCATCACGAATCGCCGCTTCGGCCTGCTCAACGGTTTCGGCGACGGTTACGCCCTTGCCTGCTGCCAGGCCATCGGCCTTGATAACAATCGGCGCGCCGCGTTCGCGAACATAGTTGCAGGCGGCATCCGGATCGGTGAAGGTTTCATAAGCGGAAGTCGGCACGCCGGCCGCTTTCATGATTTCCTTGGCAAACTGTTTACTGCCTTCCAGTTCGGCAGCGGCCTGACTGGGGCCAAACACGCGAACACCATCGGCTTCGAGTATATCGGTCAACCCGGCACAAAGCGGAGCTTCCGGACCAATAACCACGAGATCGGGCTTATTCTCAGCACACCATCCCTGAATACCGCTGATATCGGTGGCCCCGAAATCAAGATTGGTTCCCATAGCCGCTGTACCCGCATTACCCGGGGAACAGAATAGTTCTGGTTTGGCGCTATCGTTCGCCAGTTTCCACGCCAGCGTATGTTCCCGCCCGCCATTACCTACCACCAATATCTTCATGTTCCGCTCCTTAAAAATTCAAAACCTCCGCAGAACATACCCAACGGAGGTTTTGATGAAAACACTTTTTGCACATCATGATCTGTAAATTGCTTATTCCCTGCCGGATGGGGTCAAAATCGGCAATGCTCCGAGAGCATCCAGCTTTGCCCGGTTAAAAATATAATCAAAGTTTTTATTCATATCACCCTGTTGCACCATAATCGCTTCTCCGTTTTTAGTGGCAAAGGCAAAACCCTTTTCTCCTACCGCTATGTTTGCGGAAGAAAAACTTCGGGAGGCTACGTTATAGCTACTCATGAATACAGCGGGAATATTTCCAGGGGTTGCATCATTTAAGTCCATAATAATGGACCAGGCATTGCAGTGCGGCCCCCGCTTCCTGAAATCGGCCTCATCTACAGCCGGCCGCATGCCCGGTGCCGCAAAAAAGGAATAATCAACATCGAGGTGCCCCCCGTTAACCAAAGAAATTAGATATTCTGTTGATGAGCCGGTATTCGTATCAGAACTTGACGGCCATCCTCTGGAAAAACGACTGCCGGATTCGGCTGAAATAATCGCTTCAACGATCGATTTAGCATGATGCGCCTGCTGCGTCATCTTCCCTTTTAGCCGAGCTTTACCGATTTGCGGCGATACCAGCGTGAAAAGAATACCGATAATGGCAATCACAGCCAACAGCTCAATCAGTGTAAAAGCGGATCGATGTTTAGAAGTCGTAGACAGATTCATCTTTATTTCCCTCCGCGGTTACGTAATCTTCAGCGGTTTTGAGAAGCTATCAGATGAAAACCGACCTATTCAACTATGATCTGCCCCCCGAACTTATCGCCCAGCATCCGCCGGAGCGACGTGAGCTTGCGCGTATGATGGTGCTGCACCGCGATTCCGGCCTGATTGAACATAAAGCCATTACCGATATGGTGGACTATCTCCATGAGCCTGATGTTTTAGTGCTTAACAATACCAAGGTTATCCCCGCACGCGTTTTTGGATACAAAGCCGCATCCGGTGGAAAAGTGGAATTATTGCTGCTCGACGAACCCGCTCCCGGGGAATGGAAGGTGCTGATAAAAACCTCGCGCCGCCCCAAAATCGGGGATGAGCTGGATCTCTGTTCAGGCAAAGCCAAAGCCACGATGCTGTACGACGGTGAACAGGGCGAAGCCGTACTGAAGATCGAGTCTGAACGACCACTACTGGAAATTCTCGACGAAGAAGGCGTCCCTCCCCTGCCCCCATACATTGCCCGCAAAGAGCAGACCAAGGAGCAAATTGCCGAGGATAAGCATCGTTATCAGACGGTCTATGCCTCCGAACCCGGTGCCGCTGCGGCTCCGACAGCCGGACTTCATTTCACCCCAGCTTTATTGGCGCAGTTGAACGAACAGGGCATTTCAAAAGCCGAACTGACCCTGCACGTTGGGCTCGGAACCTTCCGCCCCGTTTCGGCGGAGATTATCACCGACCACGAAATGCATCACGAACGCTATGTCGTTTCAAAAGAAGCGGCCCATACCATCGGTTCAGCCAAACAGGCCGGAGGCAGAATAGTCGCCGTGGGATCCACCTCCGTACGAACACTGGAATCACTGCCCCAAATTCAACCAGCCGATGGCTCCACCAATATTTTCATTTACCCGCCCTACGAGTTCAAAAATGTGGATGCCATTCTGACCAACTTTCATCTGCCCAAGTCCACCCTGCTCATGATGATGTCCGCCTTCGCCGATCGCGAATTAATGATGAAAGCCTACGAAACCGCCGTTGCTGAAAAATACCGATTTTTCAGCTATGGCGACTGCATGCTGATTTTATAATCGTAGACGGAGCTTCCAGCTCCGTTCCGGAAAAACCCCTGATTCTTACCGAGCTGGTGCTCGGTGTTCCCGGAAGCGCCGAGCACCAGCTCGGCCCAAACCAACAAAGCAGGAGAATGGTCAAGAGAGACTCTCTTCCCTATCCCTCGGTATCGGCTTCATCACCTGCGTCAGGATTCTCAAGAGCAGCGGCGCGCGCTTTATCTTTCTTACTGGGGCGCTTTCCTTTTTTCGGGGGCGGACCCTTTTTCTTTTCCGGCGGCTCTCCAGTGAGTTCAAAGCCAGAAACTTGTTCTCGCTCCACGCTGACGTTGGTGCGTTTTTCGATTACCCCGAAATGCGCCATGTCGTTGTAGTCGATAAAGCTGATGGCAACGCCTTCGGCTCCCGCGCGACCGGTGCGGCCGATCCGGTGGATATAATCTACGGGTGAGCGCGGAAGGTCATAGTTCACCACGGTGGAAAGATCCTGAATATCGATGCCGCGTGCGGCAATGTCGGTGGCCACGAGCACCCGCACCTTGCGCGCTTTAAACCGGCTGAGCACCTCGGTCCGCTCATCTTGATCGAGATCACCATGAAACGCATCAGCCTCAATGCCGTTGCGCTTAAGCTTTACGGCAAGGTTACGGGCGGCGCGTTTGCTGCTCACAAAAATAAGGACGTGTTTCCACTCTTCTATTTTGATCAGATGTTGCAACAACGGGCGGCGATTATCCCGGTTCACTTCGATGGCGCGCTGGGCAATATTACCAACCGTTGGAACGTCGCCAATCACATTAATATAGCTCGGGTTCTGCATCACCTGTTCGGTAAGTTTGATGACCTTTTTGGGATAAGTTGCCGAAAACAGCAGGCTCTGCCGATGTTTAGGCAGGGCTTCAAAAACCTGTTCCAGCTCTTCGGCAAACCCAAGGGCCAGCAGACGATCGGCTTCATCTATCACAAGACAGAGCAGGTTCAGAAAGAAGATGTCCTTTTCCCGCACCAGCTCGAGCAAGCGCCCGGGCGTGGCCACCACAATATCGGAGCCCTCCTCCAGATGTCGCACCTGCTCTTCAATATCCGCGCCGCCAATCACCGTGGTGACGCTGATCTGTTGCACCATGGTTTTTCCAAAGGTATCAAAGGTCTCTGTAACCTGCTGGGCGAGCTCCCGAGTCGGCGTCAGCACCAGAACGCGGGGCGAACAGGGCGGGACTTCGGTTTTTATGGCACTCAGTCGTTGCAGAATCGGCACTGCATACGCGGCCGTTTTCCCTGTACCCGTCTCAGCCTGGGCAATCAGATCCACGCCTTCAAGAATCAGCGGAATGGTTCGTTCCTGAATGGGAGTCGGTTTATTGAAATTCGCCGAATCCACCACAGATTGCATGGAATCAGAAAGTCCTAGTTTAGAAAATGGCATAGCTTGTCCTTAAGTTGAATGCGAAGAAGATCTCTGAAAGGTGAAACGGCAAACGGTTTTATGTCTCAAAGCTGAAACGGCACCTTGATATCCTCTTCTCCGGTTTTACGGGAAAGGCAGTTTGCAGAAGAAACTCGTGAATTATTCCGTAAGCAGAATTCACAGAACCGCAGATATTCCTCCGATGTCATTTTTTTCATCGGCGGCTCCGGTTGATGTCCAAGGTCTGGGAAATTAAGCATGATTCAACTCCCGAATCTGCTTAGCGAGTTCAGTAAAGATTTGCTCATCAGCGAATTTTTCGCAGAGTGGTCTTAGTACGGCCTCTACATCGAGCTGGTGCTCCACAGACAGATTCACGATATCCGGAAAATCTTTTTCTTTGCGCTTCGCCGAACCGTTTTTCAGAGCAAACAACTTCATGGAAATCAGGTTTTCAAGACAGGGTACGCTCAGAAATTGTCCTGCATATTCAATTTTTTCGGCTCCTTGAATCAGTGTCCGCATGGTCTCCGCATCCACTTGTATAAAATCCACCCGGAAGAGTATTTCAGGATGATTAAAGAACACCACATTCTCTGACTCAGAGATATTCATGAAGCCGGCCGATTGCATTACGGAGCGCACGGCGGAGGCATCACTGGCCGCTATCATAAAATCGACATCAATCGTGGCTCGACTGTAGCCATAGTAGTTCACAGCGTGTCCGCCGATCATCAGGAACTCAACTCCTGCTTTCGGCAGTTGCTTGCCTACCACATCAAAAATCCGCTCTATACTATCCGGTGCCATTTTTGTTCGATCCTTGGAAGTTAGGAGGACGTTACATGGGCTTTCCTCCTGATAACAGCAGTTTTTTGGTTAACACCCTAATTCAGGGACGAATATACGTGCCTCACGCATATAATGATCTACTCTTTTCCGCATGAAATTTATATCCGCCATTATTCCGGAAGACACCGGCCTCGAAATCAGCAATATCCGCTATCATTCCAGCCAGCCCGGGCCCTTTCCCCACTCCATCATGATCGGCTATGCCGCCGGAGAAATTAAGATTGATCCCAAGGAAATCGAGGATGCCGGCTGGTATACGCCTGATAGTATGCCGGAAATAATTCCCTCCGAATCAACGGTCGCCCGTACCCTGATCGATCATTATCTAGCAACAACCTGTACCAAGGAGACAAGCAATGGCCAAAGGATATGACGAGCATCAACAGCGTAAGAATGAACTCAACTTTCTGGCAAAAGATCTGGTGCGCCGATCCCGCTCTAAATGTGAATTATGCGAAGCGGACGGGGTGAAACTGACCGTTTTTGAAGTGCCGCCGGAATCGGACGCCGTCTCGGCGGATCAATGTCTGTTCATCTGCGAAACCTGCCGCGAACAAATCGAGAACCCCAAGCGCATGGATGCCGATCACTGGCGCTGCCTCAATAATTCCATCTGGTCCGAAACCCCTGCTGTTCAGATTATGTCGGCCCGAATGCTCAAACGTTTGGCCAAAGAACATTGGGCGGAGGAGTTGCTCGAACAGGCCTACTTCGATGAAGAAGTTGAAGCCCAAATTGCAGCCGCAGAATAGCCTGACATGTAGATCCGAGGACCTGACTCAACCCAAAACCATGCCAAGGAACACCATGCCTAATCCCATTCCTTTTGATAATACCTATGCCCGCTTACCAGAACGTTTCTATTCCAAACAAGGTGCCGCTGCCGTGCCGGCTCCGAAATTACTCCGTGCAAATGCGGCATTGGCGGTTGAGTTAGGAATCGATCCCGCCTGGTTAGAAACCCCGGAGGCACTCAGCGTATTTTCGGGAAACAGTACGGCTGATGGATCCGAGCCCTTGGCACAGGCTTATGCCGGACATCAGTTTGGCGGTTTTTCTGCACAGCTGGGCGATGGCCGGGCGCTCTTGCTGGGCGAGGTCGTTGATCAACACGGCATCAGGCGCGACATTCAACTTAAAGGTTCCGGCCGCACGCCATTCTCACGAAATGGCGATGGAAAATCAGCACTGGGCCCGGTGCTGCGCGAATATATCGTCAGCGAGGCGATGCATGCGCTTGGCGTGCCGACCACACGCGCACTGGCGGCAGTAACGACGGGAGAAAACGTTCTGCGGCAGGAGGGCAATATGGCGGGAGGCGTGTTCACGCGGGTGGCATCCAGCCATATCCGAGTCGGCACATTCCAATATTTCTATGCCCGCAACGATGCCAACGCCCTGCGCGAACTGGCGGATTATACCATCGCACGCCACTACCCAGATGCTGCCGATACCGAGGACCCTTATCTCATCTTGCTGGAGCGCGTGATCGAAGCGCAGGCAAAACTCATTCCGCAGTGGATGGCGCTCGGATTCATCCACGGCGTAATGAACACCGACAATACAGCGATCTCTGGAGAAACCATCGACTATGGCCCGTGCGCCTTCATGGATGACTTCCATCCCAAATGTGTATTCAGCTCGATTGATCGCGACGGACGTTATGCCTGGGGCAGCCAATCCAATATAGCACTTTGGAACCTAACACGGTTCGCAGAGACGTTGCTCTCACTGATCTCCGAAGATAACGCGGTGGCACTTGAAAAAGCCAAAAAAGCACTCGGCACCTACAAGGAACGATTCCGCACCGAATATGACAATCGATTCCGCGCAAAATTTGGAATGGCTTCTGACGGCCCGCTAGACCTTGTCAGAAGCGGACTTTCGTTGCTCACAAAACAGGAGGTTGATTACACCTTGTTTTTCCGCCACCTCACTCGCGGTAACCGCAGCGAGCTGAGTGCCCTCTTCAAAGACCCCGCTTTATTGGACACCTGGTATGCAACCTGGGAGGCCGCCACCCAATCCGCGCCGGACACAAATGCGATGCAGAAATCAAACCCCGTTCTCATTCCCCGCAATCACCGCGTCGAACAAGCCATCCAAGCCGCATATGGAAATGATTTTAACCCCTTCCATCAACTCGTTGATGTACTGGCCAAGCCCTTTGAGGATCGCGCAGAATTTTCAGCCTACGAACAGGCACCAAAGCCAAGCGAGATTGTTCATCAAACCTTCTGCGGGACGTAGGTAAAAGGTTTTAAATTGTAGGGAGGGAATGATCGAAGACCTTCCCGCCGAAGCCCACCGGGCTGAAACCATGCGCAAGTCATTGCAGTTAAGGGATACGAGGTGTGTTGTGCGACAAAGGCGGGAAGGTCTCGCAAGCTCAACCGTTCCAGCCCTACAATCCCCATAAGTATTCGGGTTTGAATCTTCGGCGCGTTATTTACGGAAGCGGTGATTGGAGTAGATGGATTTAAAGGTGCTTTCCGGTTCCTCTTCTTCCTCATAGAACTTTTCAACGGACTTAACCGTCTGAGGAACCGACTCCTTCGGCAGCACACCCTTCGGAAAACCACGTTCGCGCGGAGCTAACGCCAACTCCGCCTCGCTGGCCTTCGGCATTCCTTTAAACTGATACAGATAAAAGTCCTCTACTCTATTCCGGGCCCACTCCGCCCTTTTCAGGAAGATTAGGCAGCTGGGAATCGTCGGTTCAATTCGAAAACACTTTAAGTCGACCCCGGCGTCTAAAACGTCCCATCCATAAAAATCCACCAGTTCAGTCAACAGGGTCTCTGTAGACAAACCATGCAACGGGCTGTTTTTCAGTTCTTCAGTCGTGGACATATTATCTTCCTCTCACATTTCTTACGGCAGGTCAGGACTCTAGCATGTTTCAATGAATGGGTCTTCCGCCAAATCAGTGGGTGCACGTGAGGTTTTCGCTTTGCCTGAAAGTTTGAAATGGCCTGAAATCAGGATGGCATACAAGTAATATGAC
>JADGFE010000090.1 GCA_016744085.1 Kiritimatiellales bacterium
ACGGGTTTCGAAGCTACGAAGTGCTGAAAATCGCCCTGTTTCACACAATGGGAGGGTTGCCCGAGCCGGAATCGGCCCACCGATTCTGCGGATGAGGCTGAATTAATTTTGGGACATTTTCGCGAGGGCATCGAGTTTCTTCAGAGCGGCTCCGGAATCAATGGACTGTTCCGCAAGGGCGAGGCCGTCTTTCGGGCTGTCGGCTTTTCCGCCAGCCATGATGGCGAAGGCAGAGTTGAGCAGTACGATGTCCCGTTTCGGCCCTTTTTCACCGCCGAGGATGGCGCGGGTGATGGCTGCATTTTCGGCGGGTTCTCCTCCGGTTAGATCGACTGCGGTAGCCATGGATAGGCCAAGGCCGGAGGGCTGAACTTCGTATGACTCCACTTTGCCTCGGCGGATTTCGGTGACCATGGTGGTCGTAGTGGTCGTGAATTCGTCGAGGCCGTCGTTTCCGTGCACGATAAATTGATAGTTCATATCCAGTTGGGCGCAGGCGTCGGAGACAATCGGAACCAGCTCCGGTTTGAACACACCCATGATGCCGTTCTTGACTCCGGCCGGATTACAGAGGGGGCCGAGGATATTAAAGATGCTCCAGACACCGAGTTCACGGCGCGGGCCGACCACATATTTCATGGCCGGGTGGAGGCCGGGGGCAAACAGGAAGCTCACTCCGAGTTCGGCCAAGCACTCTTCCATGCGTTGCGGGGTGTATTGAATATTTACACCGAGGGCGTCGAGCACGTTGGCCGCGCCGGATTTGCTGGAGACGCCGTACGAGCCGTGTTTGGCTACAGTCACCCCCGCACCCGCAATCACAAAGGCGGCAGTGGTGGAAATATTAAACGTATGGGCTCCGTCGCCGCCTGTTCCAACAATGTCGACGGCATTGGGGTCGTCGCATTTTATCGGGGTGGCATTGGCGCGCATCACTTCCGCACAGCCGGCAATGGCTTCCGGTGTTTCACCGGTGAGTCGTAATCCGGTAATAAAGGCACCAACCTGAGCTTCAGAGGCTTCGCCCGACATAATATCGGTCATGGCCGCTGCGGCTTCTTCGCGGGAAAGGGATTTGTTACTGATAAGTTTGGCGACGGCGTCTTTAATCATGATTTATACTCCGGTGACTTTAAAATAGGAGGAGATCGTATTCAAAGAGATGTCGTAATGAAAGACCGTAAGCAACGTTTCACTCGCTCCGCTCGCGTAAACGGTGTTGGCTGTTCATACATAAAAAAAGACCGGCAGGAGCCGGTCTTTGCAAAACGAAGTGAGCTTAATTTAGCAAACTTTGGCTTTTGCAGTTTCAACCAGCTTAGTAAATGCAGTCGGATCGTGAATTGCGATCTCGGAAAGCATCTTGCGGTTGAGTTTGATTTCGCATTTGGTCAGGCCGTCAATGAAACGGCTGTAGCTGATGCCATCCATACGGCAGGCAGCGTTAATACGAACAGTCCAAAGGCGACGGAAGTCGCGTTTTTTAAGCTTACGGTGCACATAAGCCATGGCTTGTGCGCGGTCAACAGCTTCAGTTGCTGTACGGAAAAGCTTACTACGAGAGCCTTTAAAACCCTTAGCGAGTTTTAGGCGGTTATTTCTTCTGCGGCGTGAAGCCGGTCCATTGGTTGCTCTTGGCATGATTCAATCTCCAGCAATTAGATGAACGGGGTGATGCGCTTCATATCCGACTTGTGGACGATATCTGAGCTGCGCAGTTTCCGTTTATGTTTACGATTCTTGTTCGACAGGATGTGGCTTCCACCCATGTGATTGCGCTTAAGTTTGCCAGTTCCAGTTTTGCTAAACCGTTTGGCCGCACACTTTTTTGTTTTCATTTTCGGCATTTCAATACCACCAGTTTTTAAAATTTAAACCCATGCGAGATCGGGTGAATCGCGCAAAAGAGGGTTATGTATAGGGAAACGTCCTCGTGGAGTCCACCCTTTTTTATGAGAAATATGGGCGGAAAGATTGCGGGGGTCAAAGGGAGGAAAAGTGAGTGGTTCCAGGAACTGGAATCTTTTACCCCTTCAACCCGGAATTTTCCGTCTAAATTCCCATCCCTATCGAAGGGGTTTGGCGAGTGCGGATTGTTACACCGCCTTCCGCGCGGGTTACCAGGCTGCCTGGCGCCGTGCTTTCCATCAGGAAAACGTTGCCGGCCACGGTGGTCCCTTTTCCAATGACGGTATCGCCGCCTAGAATGGTGCTGTTGGCATAAACCACCACGTCGTCTTCCACCGTTGGATGGCGCTGGATATGCTTGATCGGCCGGCCGTGTTCGTCGAGCGGGAAGCTTTTTGCTCCGAGCGTTACCCCTTGATATAATTTAACATGATCGCCGATATGGCAGGTTTCGCCGATCACGACACCGGTGCCATGGTCAATAAAGAAGCCTCTTCCAATGGTGGCACCCGGGTGAATGTCGATTCCGGTGGTGGAATGCGTGTATTCACTCATGATGCGGGGAATCAGCGGGACCTCCAGATTGTAGAGTTCGTGGGCGATGCGGTGAGAGGTTATGGCCATCAAACCGGGATAGGCCAATTTGACCTCGGCATAGCTCAGGGCAGCCGGATCGCCATTATAAGCTGCTTTCACATCTTCCACCAGCAAGATGCGGATTTCCGGCAGTTTGCTGAGAAAGGTGTTCACAATTTCAGTGGCGGCTGCAAACAGGTTATTGATGGGTTCTTTATTTTCGTGCCGGTCTGCGGCGCCCATCCAGCGGAAGGGCAGCGCTTTTTCAATTTCCTGCTCCAGAATTTCGGAGGTGTTTTTGAGCTGCTTAATAAAGAAGTTCTTAAAATCGGCCGGTTCCGGAATATGGCGGCCTGGGAAAATAACATCGGAAAGCAGGCGCAGGGCTTCGATGACCTGATCAATTTCCGGGTGCGCCCATAGCGGACGGTCCGGAAGGTCGGTGTCTTCCTGAGCATAGAGCGGGACCAGTTTCTCGGCGGTCCTTTCAATTTGTTCGATTGTGTTCATGGAGCATCCTTGCGTTGAATGGCACACAAGCTAACGTCTGGTGAAAGCAAGACGCAAAGCGAATCGTTGTAAAAAAGCACCGATTGAATGGGTATAGAGGGGGGAAGTATGGGGGTTAAAATGGTTGGTTGCCTGATAATTCGGGATTTCAGCGATCGTTTGCTTGAAATTGCTTGATGTAAATTCATATATTCATGCTTCTTGTTTGAAGCAATGATTCTAACGTGAACGGGGGACAAAGATGAATAAATCTATTTTAACTATTCTGTTTTCTGCATTCTTATTTGTATCCGCTTTTTCAGAAATGAGGGTTTGGACTTCGATTAAGGGGGATACACTTGAGGCAGAATACATGCGTGATGCTTCGGGAAAGGTCTGGCTTAAACCGATTGCAGGAAAAACGAAAATCATCCCGATAGCAGCCCTGAGCGATGAGGATCAGCTATATATTCTGAAACGAAAACCCCCGAAAATTGAAATTGAAGTCGATGATGATATCGAGCGTGGTACGGTGGGGGCTGATATCGATAATGTGCAGGAGAACCTGAGAATCACGGTTGAGATAAAAAAACAAGCAAAGCGCCATATCCGGCAGAGTATGAAGTTTTCTTTTTTATTATCGCTGAAGATGTCCGACTTGAAGAATTCTACATTGCGGATAAAATAACCGAGAAATTCAAACTCGAAGACTCCAATAATAATTCGTTTTCTTTTGCCGGTCAGAAACTACGATTTGAACATGATCCCGATCCGGCCTGGGGTAACCGATATGATGGTTATCTGGTATGTGTAAAAATGGATGGTGATCAGATTGTTGCATCTAAGGGCAAGGATAAATATATGAAGCAATTAAATGCTTTATCCGGAGGAACTTTGAGGCGTACGAGGTTCGATAGCAGATTTAATCCGTTCTGATAGAGTCGCTGAAGACAGGGTGTAAATTATTTTAAATGCAGGGGATTCATGAAGACGATTGCTACTATTTTGATAACCATTTTTAGCCTAATCTCCATTTCCATAGCTGAAACGAGAATGTGGACATCTATAAAGGGAGATACCATTGAGGCCGAACTGGTTAATATAATTTCAAAAAACGTCGTTTTGAAAAAAATGAATGGAAAGCAGATCCAGGTTCCTGTCAGTCAGTTATGTGCTGCCGATCAAAAATATCTCGCAACCATGAAACCACCCAAAATTGAGATCGAGGTTGACGATGATGTTGATGATAAAACAATCGGTTCTGTTTCAGGATATGATTATGATCATTCCAGTAAACGAGAAAGGCTGAAGTGTGCGGTTCACGTAAAGAAGAAAAGCCGCGAAGATAACTCCATGCCGCTTATTGCTCATCTATTTGTTTTTTCTAAAGACCTGAGAAGGGAAGAGTATATTATAGAGGGTTGCGAGGAATGGGAGTTTTCCTTTGAGAATCAAGACAGCTTTTCCTTTTCAAGCGATACAATATCACTCGAACACTCGAAAAACAGTTATTATGGAAATTCCGGCCGAGCGTATGCGGGGTATGTGTTCTGGGTAGAAAGCAAAGATGGAAAGCTGGTTGGAATAAATGGCAGTAAAGGAATGTTTGAGACGAACTTCGTGCGGATTAAGACGATGACTCTTAATACGAAATTTGATGAGGATTTTATCACGACTTTTACGCCGACTAAACGCAAGAATCGTAAATAAGGAACAATTAAAATCTGAACTTAAACGATAACCTTAAATTATCCTTTTACCCGGTCGGATTGTGTTGAACAATCCGGCCTTGTTTTTTTTTGAGGATTTAGACATGAAATATATCAGCACTCGCGGGCAGATGGAGCCCATTGGATTTCAGGATGCGGTAATGACGGGACTCGCACCGGATGGTGGCCTGCTTTTACCCGAATCGCTTCCGGACGTTACGGACAAGTTCGACGCTTGGTCAGGATTATCCTACCAGGATCTTGCGTTTGAAGTCATTAGTCTGTTTGCCACCGATATTCCGGCTGCGGACCTGAAAAAACTGATCAATGATTCCTATGCCACATTTGACCATCCTGAAGTATGCCCTTTGGTTGAGGTCGGCAGTTTTCAGATATTGGAACTTTTCCATGGTCCGACGCTGGCATTTAAGGATGTGGCGCTACAATTTTTGGGCAACCTGTTTGCCTATATTTTGGAAAATCGTGGCGGCAAACTGAATGTTCTGGGTGCCACCAGTGGCGACACCGGCAGTGCTGCCATTCATGGGGTACGCGGAAAACCAAACATCAATATTTTCATCATGCATCCGGAAGGGCGTACCAGTCCGCTACAGGAAAAGCAGATGACCAGTGTTTTGGATGCCAATGTGTTCAATCTCGCGGTCGATGGATCGTTCGACGATTGCCAGAACATTATGAAAACCACCTTTGGTGATGTGCCGTTCAAAACAGAGCATTCGCTCGGCTCCGTTAATTCGGTCAACTGGGCGCGTGTGCTGGCGCAGACCGTGTACTATTTCTATTCCGCGTTTCGCACCATGGAAAAAATCGGAGCCAAGTCAGTTCAGTTTTCTGTGCCGACCGGTAACTTCGGCGATATTCTCGCCGGCTATATTGCGCAGCAGATGGGGCTTCCGATCAGCAAGTTGATTCTGGCGACCAACGAAAATGATATTCTGTCGCGTTTCTTTAATAGTGGGGCGTATGGCAAAGCCGCTCCGGTTTCAACAATCAGCCCGTCGATGGATATCCAGGTGGCTAGCAACTTTGAGCGCTATCTCTATTATAAGGTAGGTAAAGACGCCTCGGCCCTCGTCGGATTGATGAGCGACTTTACTGAAAAGGGCGCGCTAGCTGTTGAGTTGAATGAAAACGGTGTGGTCGACGATCTTTTTGTTGCCGGGAAGGGCGATACCGCGTCAACCCTCGCCATCATTAAACGCTATAAAGATGAATTCGGTTATGTATTGGATCCGCACACGGCTGTGGGTGTACTGGTTGCGGAACAGTTCCAATCGGAGAATATTCCTACTATCTGCCTAGCCACGGCGCACCCTGCAAAATTCACGCAGGCCATAATTGATGCTACCGGTGAAGCGGTGCATCACCCGACGCTTGATGCCTTAGCCGATGCGGAAACTCGGTGCGACTCCATCGGGAACGATGTGGATGCGGTGAAGCAGTATGTCGTTTCGCATATCTAGAGCAGGCGGCATATCTTGGTGAACCTTAAATTAACACTCGTTAATATATTTCTGTCTCCTGTGGCCGGGGCGGTTGCTCGTCAGCGGGCCCGTGCGCGGAAGCATAAGGATTTTTTCTGTCACGAAATCGCGATCTATTGCGCTGAAGATCAGGTGCAGATGCTCAGGGATGCCGTGGATGCGGTTATTGATTTTTACGGTGAAGAGTGGAGCACCTATCAGAAGAATCTAAAATATATTGTGCTGGATGATGAACTGCAGACGCTTCTTTGGGTGGCACGAAGGACTACAATTGTTCAGGAATCCGATGAGAGTCGCATGAGTTCGGTTGAAGCTTTGGCGGGCTGGTTGATTGCTGACTATGAGCGGGTACAGGCTCATCGGAAAAATCGTTGTATGACGATCATCTGGAAGAAGGACATTTTGGCACTGGCCCGGAAAAGGGCGGATATGAAGCGGGTTGAATACCTCGCACGAGGATAAGAATTCCATTCCGTGAACAGTTGCTTTATTGCGCGGGTTTGCCAATATCTCGGATCAAATTATTGGAGTCTTGATGAAGTTGCCCTTTTCCCTATTTCTGGCGTTTAAATACTTAAAGCCGAAGCGGACATTTATTTCAACCGTTACTGTTATTTCCATGCTGGGTGTAACCATTGGTGTGGCGGTTCTGATTGTGGTGCTTTCTGTTATGACCGGTTTTGATGAAGTCTGGCGCGATAAGATTCTGGGTTTCAATGCTCATATCAGTGTGGTGCAGCAAGGCGGCATTATCTATGACCCGGCAACCGTACTGGAAAAAGCTTCTAAAATAGAGGGCGTAAAAGGTGTGGCACCCAGTCTTGAAGGGCTGGTGCTGATTCAGATCGACGATCGGGTTCATACACCGATCCTTCGAGGTGTCGACCCTGAATACGAACGTTCTGTCAGCCGCGTTCCAGAGAGCATGATTGCTGGTGAGTTTGTGGTGGATGATGATCAGATCGTGGTGGGTAGTGATCTGGCAAACCGGTTGGATATTTGGGTGGGCGATAAGATCACGGTTTATTCACCCCAAAGTTTTGTGGCGGAAGATGAAATTCGTTTGCCAGAAGAATTGACCGTTTCTGGCGTTTTTCATGTGGGTATGTATGAGTACGATGTGGGCTTTGCATTCACGTCTCTTGAAACTGCAGCGTCCTTATATGATGTGGAAAGGGGAGTGCATTCGATTCAGGTGATGCTTGAGGATCCAATGATGGCGGCGGTTGCCGCGATGCATATGCATGAAAGCCTAGGCCGTGGATATTTCCCGAGAACCTGGATGGAAATGCACAGCCAGATTTTTGCGGCCTTGCATGTTGAAAAAAATATGATGTTTTTCCTGTTGGCATTTGTGGCATTGGTCGCGGCTTTCAGTATTACCAATACGCTGATCACACTCACGGTCCAGAAGACGCGTGAAATAGGTTTATTGAAGTCGCTCGGTTTTGGGAACGGCGGGTTGACCGGTATATTTTTCTGGATGGGGCTGGTTCAGGGCGTGATTGGAAACCTGCTCGGTGTTGGGTTGGCGATGCTCGTGCTGAAGTATCGGAACGAACTGCTGATGTTTATGTCGAGCGAGTTTAATCTGGAGTTGCTTCCACCTGAGCTCTATCAGCTCAGCAGGCTGCCGGCGCATACCACCGGTTCCGATGTCGCCATTGTCTGTAGTCTTGTATTGGTCTTTTGCACGCTGGCTGGTCTAGTACCCGCCATGCGTGCTGCTCGCATGGAGCCGGTTGATGCGTTGAGGTACGAATGAGGAGTGTGGTACTCAATCTGACTCTGCTGTGTTCGCTTTCAGCATTCGCGGCTTTCGACGGAGATCCACTTTATGTGAATAAGGTGGAGACAAACGGCGCAAGTTTTTATGCATGGCGTCCGTTTTATTCGAGCACGGTCGAAGATGAAGAGCGGTGGCGCAAGGACTATCTCTGGCCGCTTTACACGCAGAAAGGATTTAAAGACGAGCACTACAGCCGCTTTCTTTTTTTCGGGTATTCGACTGATTTTGCAGAAGATACCGACCGTCATCGCACTTGGGTTATTCCTTTCTACTACAAAGGTACTTCCGCCAATGATGAAGATTATTTTGCACTCTTCCCTTTCGGTGGAAATATTTATGAGTTTATGGGGCGGGATAAAGTGTCGTTCGTGCTTTTTCCTCTTTATGGTAAATCGCAAGTAAACGATGTGAAAACCACGTCCGTGCTCTGGCCGATTGGCTCAAAGTCATCGGGTGAAAAGGTGGAGCGATTTCGGGTGTGGCCATTTTACGGCACCAGCAGCCTGCTGAATGAGTACGATAAGAAATTTGTTCTGTGGCCGATCTATAATTCTGTGGAATATACCAACGAGCGCAACCCCGGTGGTGGCTTTATTCTGGTTCCCTTTTATGGAAAAGTAGTCACGGAACAGGCTGATAACTATTGGGTTATTCCTCCCTTCTTTCGCTACATGCGCAGTGAGGACCAGTGGATTGTACATGCGCCCTGGCCGTTTATTCAGTTGGCAGACGGCGAGATGAAGAAGCGTATATTTTGGCCCTTCTACGGAAAAAAAGAGTTAGGAACATTAACCCGGGAATATTGGCTTTGGCCGCTCGTTTGGAATAATAGGACGGAATATGCGGTTCATGAGCAACGCCGGAAACGTGTGGTTCCCTTTGTTCATTATCAAACCGATGTCATAACAAAGCCCACCAAAAACTATGAAGCGGATGAAGTGATTTCGAAGTACTGGAAGATATGGCCGTTAATGAGTTGGGAGCGGAATTTTGAGCGCTCTCGCTTTCGGACACTGGAGCTTTGGCCCTTGCGAAACACCTTGGGGATTGAGCGAAACTGGGCTCCCTGGTGGACGCTTTATCAGCGTATCAATGCAGAGGATGAAACCGGCCATCATTTTTTGTGGGGGTTGTACCGCCAAACCAGCAGTCCGGAGCAGTTTGAATGGAGCTTGCTCAAAGGCTTTGCAGGATATAAAAAGACCGATAACAGTCGGCACTACCGTTTTTTGTTCATGTGGTTCGGCGACGAGGAGGCAAAGCCATAATTAGGTTGATTAGAGACTATGTAAGTTATCCTATCCGTTCGGCAGAACGGATAGGCAGCCATGTCTTGTATCTATTGCACAATACCGGTCATGCCCTCTTCATGTTGGTGGAAGCAATCTGGTTCATGCAATTTGCCTTCGGCAAACGAAGCAAGCATGAAACCGTTACGCAGTTTTATATTACCGGGATAAAAAGTCTCGGTGTCATTACTGTGGTTGCTCTGTTTACCGGCATGATTCTCGCATTGCAGACCGGTCTGGAATTGCGGCGCTACGGGCAGGAGGTCTACATCGGGTCGGCGGTGGCTGTGTCTATGATCCGTGAGATGGGGCCTTTCATGACGGGACTCATTATCTCTGCGAGTGTGGGATCAGCCATTGCCGCGCAAATTGGTACGATGACGGTGTCTGAGGAAATTTCCGCACTGGAAGTAATGAGTATCAACCCTAACCGTTTTCTGGTTATGCCGCGTCTGGTTGCGCTGGTGGTTATGATGCCGATCCTTTCGGTCTATACTAATATCCTGGGTATTATGGGTGGAGCATTAGTTGGAACAACACAGCTAGGAGTTTCTGTGCAGGCATACATGGACAATGCCACTCAGTTTGCTACCAACAAAGATCTCTATGTGGGTCTTTTTAAGGCGTTTCTGTTCGGAATTGTTATTACAACGGTTTCGTGTCATCAGGGTTTCATGACGACCGAAGGCGCCGTTGGTGTCGGTAGGGCTACACGGAGTTCTGTTATTATTTCTTTCCTGACCATTCTGGTTGTAGGTTACATGGTGACGAGGATGTTCTACCTATGATCCGCTTCGATAAAGTAACCAAGGTGCTGGGGCGTAAAATTGTGCTCGATGCAGTCGACTTTGAAGTCGGTAAGGGAGAAACCTTTGTTGTTGTCGGGCTATCTGGTGCCGGAAAAAGCGTCACGCTGAAGCATATGATTCGTTTGATGCGTCCTGATTCTGGGGAAGTATCTATTGATGGGAAAATCATTAATGATCTGGGTAGAATGGCGTTGCAGGAGCTTCGTTCAAAATTCGGGGTGCTGTTTCAAAGCTCAGCATTGCTTCAGTGGATGGATGTGTTCGATAACGTGGCACTTCCTTTACGCGAACACACTAAAATGCCCGAGAAAGAGATTAAGCGATTGGTGGATGAAAAACTGGAATTGCTGAGCCTCGGCGATGCCGGATCCAAGCTCCCATCGGATATTTCGGGTGGAATGCAAAAGCGGGCGGGGCTTGCCCGAGCAATTATAATGAACCCAGAAATTGTTCTTTACGATGAACCGACGTCAGGATTGGATCCGGTCACGTCCCGCCGAATTGACGAGTTAATCGTGAATATGCGGGAACAACTCGGTATAACGAGCGTTGTGGTGACTCATGATTTGCACAGTGCTTTGGCAATCGGAACAAAAATTATGATGCTGCATGAGGGAAGGATTGTAGAAAATGCGACGCCGGTTGACTTTATCCGGTCGAAGAACTCCACGGTACAAAGTTTCCTAGAATCGCAATACATTACGAAAAAAGGCAAATGGGAAGGCATGCTCAATGAATAAGTTCAGGCACGAGGTCAGCATTGAAATTTTGGTTGGGCTGTTCATGTTCACGGTGCTCATTGCTCTGGGAATCTTTACGGTTGTTCTCAGCCACGATAGTATTTGGAAGAAATCCTATGAATACGAATTTGTGTTCACGGAAGTCAGTGGGTTGCGGGAAGGAGATAATATATACCTCCGCGGCATGAGTATCGGGCGTGTGAATCAGACATCGTTGCATAATAATAATGTCAGCGTTTTTGTAACACTTGATGTTCCGTTGAACCTGCGAAATGGCTATACGATTGAAGTGGTGAATGCCTCCATGCTGGGCGGGAAATTTTTAAAAATCTACGAAGGTCCGGAAAATGCTCCGGCTCTTAGCCAGAATATAACGATCCTGGGATCTGCTCCTGTAGATGTTATTGAGGAGCTCAGTGAAGCCGTTAATGGACTTCAGGAAATGATTAATGCAGTGAGCGAGGGGCAGGGAACGCTGGGTAAGTTGCTGAATGACGATAGCATCTATAATGATTTTGTGGAAATCAGTCAGGATGTGAAATTGATTGTTAAAGGGGTCGAGGCCGGCGAGGGTACCATCGGCAAGCTGTTGAAAGACGAGGCCGTATACACCAATGCGAGTGTAGTGATTGCCAACCTTCGCGAAATCAGTGAACGACTGGAATCCGGTGAAGGAACGCTTGGGAAGCTGATGGCGAAAGATGGCGAAGTTTATGCGGATATCAGTACCAGCATAGCATCCGTTCGCAGTATCGCTGAAAGTATTAATGCGGGCGAGGGTACATTGGGAAAGCTGGTTCGCGATGCTAAGTTGTATGATGAAACTGCGTTGCTGGTTGAGGATGTTCGTGCTGCAGTTGACGATCTTCGCGAGGCCTCGCCAATTACCTCATTTGGTAGCGTAATGTTCGGGGCATTTTAAGGATCTGCCAGATGGCGGAACCTCACGTTGCATCTGCTGAGATTAAATGCCCTGGTTGTGCGCATGTGGTTGCTCAGTCTGACCGGTGCTCTCATTGTGGCGTGCGGCTTAAAAGAAAGAACCGAAAGTGCTTAACCCATTACTCTGCCATCGCATTAATAGCGATTACTCTGACACTGCTTAATTACTATTTGTCTCATCGTGAGCCCCCGCTGATCCATATTAATGAAATATCGCCGAGGATGAACTTTGCTACCGTTCGTGTAGCAGGGGAGCTGGAATCCAATGCCTACCGTCAAAAAGATGGTTCTGCAATGTACCTCATTAATGACGGAACGGGCGTTTTAGCTGTTTATGCTGAGCCGCCTGCTGATGAAGTATTGCCTAAAAGGGGCCGTCTAGTATCTGTGGTTCAAGTAAGCCGCTGCGCGGCAGTTAAGAAGTCCCTGTTAATCATATAGCTTCCACTCTGAAGAAGGACGTAATCGGCGTCCTCACAACAGAGCGAA
>JADGFE010000091.1 GCA_016744085.1 Kiritimatiellales bacterium
GCTGCCCGGTGTCCTTCTTGCATCATCATTTTTCATGGGGATAATGATATCAAACCATCTGAAAGAAGTCACAATATTTATGTGCCGGATCTATAAGAGGTAAACCCGTGGTGGTCGGTGCCCCGCCCGATCAGCGCGGCGTCGTTGCGGCGGCATCTTATGAAGCCCGCGAGTATGGAATTCACTCGGCCATGCCGTCGCGGACTGCAAAGCAAAAATGTCCGCACGCCATTTTCGTTTCGCATAATATGGGAAACTACAAAGAAGTTTCGCGGCAGATCATGCGCATCTTCGAATCCTATACCCCGCACGTGCAGCCGCTCTCGATTGATGAAGCTTTTCTCGACGTCACCGGATCCATACGCCTGTTCGGCAACGGGAAAATAATCGCCGAAAAAATCAGGCGCGATATCAAAGAGCAGACTCAACTTACCGCATCGGTTGGCGTCGCACCCAATATGTTTCTGGCCAAGATCGCCTCCGACCAGAATAAACCAGATGGACTGACCCTCGTTCCTTTCGAACAAAAAGCCATTGAAGCATTCCTCGCTCCCCTGCCCATCGGACGGATGTGGGGCGTCGGAAAGGTTACACAGAAAAAACTACTCTCCCTCGGCATTCCAACCATTGGAACATTGCAGACCTTCGACTTCCAGCGATTGGAAGAAGCAGTAAGCACGCGCGCAGCCCAGATCTTCAGCCGGCTCTCGCGCGGAATTGACGTACGCGAAATCGCCGGCAAGGCGGATGAAAAGAGCATCTCGAACGAAATCACATTTAAGACCGATGTTTCCGACCGCGAAAAAATAGAGACCACCTACAAACGTCTTATGGATAAAGTGGGAGGCCGATTACGAAAAGCCGGATTTTATACCACTACCATTCACCTCAAAATACGCTGGAGCGACTTTTCCACCATCACCCGCCAAACGCGCCTTGCCATTCCAGTCTGCGACGACATCACCCTGCGCGAAGTCGGCATGGAACTCCTGAATGAACATCTACGGAACCGGCCGGTTCGCCTGATCGGTTTTGGCACCAGCGGGCTAACGGAAACCGATCAGGTAGACTCCTTGCAGATGAACCTTTTCGATCCCCCCGATACCCTCCAGCATGAAAAAAGAAGTCGGCTCAGCCGGGCCGCGGATTCCATCAAGGAAAAATACGGAAGCAAGAGCATTCGCCGCGGATCGGACACAGACTCTTTTTGTCCATAACCTCACCCCTTGGGCGTTACTTTCTCGAAGAACCTTTGCGGCTTTTTCCTTCCTATAGCGGCACAGGATTTATACCCCTCTATCCTGTGCCGCTTCCTTTTGCCTATCCATAGTCACGGAAGTCGTCACGATCGTAACAACTTCCATAACCATTGCGCGACCCTTTTCACTTCCAACCACAAGAAAAGCGTATTAAAAGAGCCTAATTTCAAATGAACCACCTTTTATATTGCAATATCCGGATAAACGGATATATACCCTTCCAACCTTTGGATAGTTGAGGACGATATGAACCCGAATTTTAAACAACCGATTTATACCGAACCCGGCGGGCGGCAGTTTGCTGACCTGCTGAAAGAAAAAGTCCTGATGCTCGATGGCGCCATGGGCACCATGATTCAGAAGCACACGCTGGAAGAAGAGGATTTCCGGGGCGAACGGTTTGCGGATCACGCGTCCGATCTCAAGGGAAACAATGACCTGCTGACGCTGACCCGCCCGGACCTCATTGAAGACATTCATGTTGAGTTTCTCGAAGCCGGCGCAGACATCATTGAAACCAATACCTTCAGTTCCACCACCATTTCACAGGCGGACTATGCGCTGGAGTCGATTGTTCGCGAGCTAAATATCGAATCGGCAAAGCTGGCCCGAAAGGCGGTCGACCGTGTGCTGGAGAAAGATCCATCCCGAACCCTGTTTGTAGCCGGATCCATTGGCCCGACCAACCGAACCGCCTCCCTCTCCCCGGATGTCAACGATCCGGGATTCCGCGCGGTGACGTACGATGATTTGGTAGAGTCGTATACCGAGCAAACCGAAGCACTCATTGAGGGCGGCGTCGATATACTGCTGGTTGAAACAATCTTCGATACCCTGAATGCCAAAGCCGCGCTCTACGCAATTGAAGACGTGTTTGAAAAATTGGGCGTACGCCTTCCGATCATGATTTCGGTGACCATTACCGATAAATCCGGTCGCACGCTTTCCGGTCAAACTCCCACCGCCTTCTGGTACAGTATGGAACACGCCAAGCCGATTTCCGTCGGTATCAACTGCGCGCTCGGTGCCCAAGACATGCGCCCCTATCTTGAAGAGCTGGGCGAAGTGGCCCCCTGCTATATCAGCATCTACGCCAACGCCGGCCTGCCCAATGCCTTTGGCGGATATGACGATACGCCGGACGATATGGCAAAAATCTACGACGACTTTGCTGAACATGGTTTGGCCAATATCTGGGGCGGTTGCTGCGGCACCACGCCGGATCATATTCGCGCCATGGCCGAAGCCGTTAAAAAATATGCGCCGCACGTTCCGGCCGCTCCCGACACCCAGCCGCGCTATAGCGGCCTCGAACCACTACGCATTACCCCCGAAATGAATCTGGTGATGGTGGGCGAGCGTTCGAACATCACCGGATCGCCGAAGTTTGCGCGTCTGATCCGCGAAGGCGATCTCGAAGCGGCCTTGCAAATTGCCCGCCAGCAGGTGGAAAATGGAGCAAACCTGATCGACATCAATATGGATGAAGGCTTGATCGACTCCGAGGCGATGATGGTTAAGTTCCTGCATCTCGTGGCCTCCGAGCCCGATATTTGCAAGGTTCCGATCATGATCGATTCCTCTAAATGGGAGGTCATCGAAGCCGGACTCAAATGCGCGCAGGGCAAATGCATTGTAAACTCCATCAGCATGAAGGAAGGCGAAGATGCGTTCCGCGCACACGCCCGAAAAATCCAGCGCTACGGGGCCGGCATGGTGGTCATGGCGTTCGACGAAACCGGACAGGCCGACACGACGGAACGGCGGATCGATATCTGCACCCGCGCCTATAACATTCTAGTGGGCGAACTCGGCATCGACCCCTCCGATATTATTTTCGACCCGAATGTGTTCCCCATCGGCACCGGCATGGAAGAACACTTCATTAACGCCACCTCCTTCTTCGAAGCCTCCAAGGTCATTCGGGCCACTCTGCCCGGCGCCATGATTAGCGGCGGCATCAGCAACGTGTCCTTTTCATTCCGCGGCAACAACCGCATACGCGAAGCCATACATGCCGCCTTCCTCTACCACGGCATGGAGGCCGGCCTGAATATGGGCATCGTAAACCCCGGCATGCTCGAGGTGTACGATGAAGTGCCGCCGGATATGATGAAAGCGGTCGAGGATGTGGTACTCAACCGCGATCCCGATGCCACCGAACGACTGATTGATTTTGCGGAGCAGATCAAAGCGGAAGGCGGGGGAACGAAAAAGGCCGTGGAAACCAAAGCCTGGCGCGAAGCCCCCGTTGAGGAGCGGCTGTCTCACGCACTGGTTAAAGGCATCGTTGATTTTATTGATGAAGACGTGGAAGAAGCCCGTCTGAAAATCGGCCGCCCGCTCAACGTGATTGAAGGGCCGCTGATGAGCGGCATGAGCATTGTCGGCGATCTGTTTGGAGCCGGAAAAATGTTCCTTCCGCAAGTGGTCAAAAGCGCGCGGGTCATGAAAAAGGCCGTTGCTTATCTACTGCCGTTCATGGACGCAGAAAAAGACGGCCAATCATCCAGCGCCGGAAAAATTCTCATGGCCACGGTTAAAGGCGATGTTCACGATATTGGAAAAAATATCGTCGGCGTTGTACTGGCCTGCAACAACTATGAAGTAAAGGATATCGGCGTCATGGTTCCGTGGCAGACGATTCTTCAGGAAGCCAAAGACTGGGGGGCTGACATCATTGGACTCTCTGGACTCATCACGCCTTCCCTCGACGAAATGGTACATGTGGCCAAAGAGATGGAACGCGAAGGGATGAAAATTCCATTACTGATCGGCGGGGCAACGACGAGCAAGAAGCATACAGCGGTTAAGATTGAGCCCGAGTACTCAGCTCCCGCCGTTCACGTGCTGGATGCATCGCGCGCCGTTGGCGTGGTTCAATCACTTCTGAGTCAGGACATTGTTTATCGGCGAGGACTCAAGATTGAATATAAATCTATTCGCGAAACCCACATTGCATCGCAGGAAGCCCGCGAATTTTTGAGCCTGGAAAAAACGCGCGCCAACGCCTTCTCCACCGACTGGACGACCTCCGAACCACCGACGCCTGCCTTCACCGGAATTAAGGTGGTTAACGATCTTAAGGCGGAAGATATTGTTCCTTACATTGACTGGCTCCCCTTCTTCTGGACCTGGGAACTGCAGGGAAAATACCCTGAAATTCTCGAGAACGAAGGTGAGATTGGCAAACGCGCCCGCGAGGTGTTTAACGATGCCCAGGTCTTACTCAAACAGATCATTGATGACGACCTGTTCAACTTTAGCGGCGTCTATGGGTTCTTCCCCGCCAACCGCGTTGGCGACGATATCGAAGTCTATACCGACGAGACTCGTACCGAGCTAAAAACCACCTTCCACTTCCTTCGTCAACAGATGGTCAAAAAGGATGGAACGCCTAATCGCAGCCTCGCCGATTTCGTGGCGCCAAAGGAATCGGGCATTGCCGATTATATTGGCGGTTTCGCTGTAACTTCGGGAACGGCGGTTGGCGATCTTGCCCAGAAGTACCGGGAAGACCACGACGACTATAACTGCATCCTGGTTCAATCGCTTGGTGATCGTCTGGCCGAAGCCTTTGCCGAATATCTGCACAAACAGGCGCGTGATGATTGGGGTTACGGCAAAGAAGAGGTTTTGACGAAAGAACAGCTGATTAAGGAAAAATATCGTGGCATCCGCCCGGCACCCGGTTATCCGGGTTGTCCCGACCATACCGAAAAACGCATTCTTTTCGACCTGCTGGAAGCAGAAGCGAACACCGAAATTGAGCTGACCGAAAGCATGGCCATGAACCCACCGAGCGCGGTTTCCGGACACTATTTCTCGCACCCCGATTCACGCTACTTTCCGCTCGGCCGCATTGACCGCGAACAAGTCGAAGACTATGCCGAACGAAAAGGATGGACCGTTGAAAAAGTTGAGAAATGGCTGTCACCTAATTTAGGATACGACGCGTGAGCAACAGGAATAAATGCAAAATGATTTAGAGCAAAATAATTACTAGTCAGTAGCTGAATAGAATCATTTTGCTCATAATTATTTTGCTTATATACAACTGGACAGAACCTATGAAAAACATTCTCCAACGCATGACCGAACACCCTCTCATTTTCGATGGGGCAATGGGCACGATGATTTATTCGAAGGGCGTGTTCATTAATACGTGCTACGAGCATTTGTGCGTCACCAATCCAAAGTTGATTGCCGGCATTCATCAGGAATACGCCGATGCTGGCGCAGATGTGATTGAAACGAATTCATTCGGAGCCAACCGGATTAAGTTGCAAGGTCATGGCCTTGCCGACCAGTTGGAGGCCATCAACCGGGCATCCGTTAAACTCGCACGCGAAGCAGCCGGAGAACACGCACTGGTCGCAGGCTCTGTGGGTCCGATTCTTAAATCGGGACAGGTCTTTCTGGACAGCCAGACCGATGAGCTGGCAAGCGTATTCCACGAGCAGCTGGCCATCCTCGCCGACGAAGGCGTCGATTTTTTCATGCTCGAAACCTTCACACATATCCAGGAAGCACAGCTGGCCGCTCAAATTGCCAAGCAACTCGGTGTTCCGGTTTTTGTATCGGTAACGGTGAGCAAAGAAGGCGAGACCGCCAAGGGCTGCAAGCTGGAGCAACTTATCCAAATCCTGGAAGCCGACAGCAATGTGGACGGCATCGGTCTCAACTGCGGGGTCGGTCCCGCTGCGGCCTACAGTAATGCGGAACGCGCGCTTCCCCACACCACCAAACCTTTCGTTATTATGGCCAATGCCGGACTACCACAGGAAGTGGATGGCCGCATGATCTATATGGCCTCACCGGAATACTTCACGGAATACGCCAAACGAATGATTGAACTCGGCGTTCGCGGCGTCGGCGGTTGCTGCGGAACCACACCGGCTGATATTGACATCATGGCCAAGAACATAAAATCGATGACCGGCGTGAAACAGCACGTTGCCATCGCAAGTCATGTCGAACAGACCGCTCCCAAAGTGGACGTCATTCCGATGGCAGACAAATGCGGTTTTGCGGCCAAGCTGGCGCGCGGCGAAAAAGTAACGAGTGTTGAAATTACGCCACCGCGCTCCATCGATCTCCAACCCATGCTCGACAAATGCCAGATCTGTAAAGATGCCGGCATCGATGCCATCAACATTCCTGATGGCCCCCGTGCCAGCGCACGTATTTCCCCGATGGTGGCGGCACTTGCTGTCGAACGTGATGTTGGGATTGAAACGGTTCTGCACTATTGCTGTCGCGACCGCAATTTGATCGGTATGCAATCCGATCTGCTCGGCGGTTATGCCGGCGGCCTAAGGAACTATCTCATCATCACCGGCGATCCGCCCAAACTCGGCGACTATCCCGATTCCACTGCCGTCTTTGACGTTGATGCGGTAGGCCTGACTCAGGTGGTAACCAACCTCAACCATGGTATGGACGTTGGCGGGAATCCGATTAATCCTCCAACCGGCATCCTAATCGGTGTCGGCGCGAATCCCTGCGCCGTGGAACCGGAACGCGAACTACAGCATTACATGAATAAGATTAATGCCGGGGCAGAATATTCGATTACCCAGCCGATCTTTGATCCGGATGCTTTGCTGCGCTTTATGGATTCGGCGGAAGCTAAAGGTGGTAATATTCCAGTCGTGGCGGGCGTCTGGCCGCTGGTCTCGTTCCGCAATGCAGAGTTTCTGGCTAACGAAGTGCCCGGCGTGGAAGTGCCCGATTCCATTCTCGAACGCATGAGCCATGCAAAGACGAAAGAAGACGGACGCAAGCTCGGCATCGAGATTGCCCGCGAAATCTGCGACCGCATATCCGACCGCGCCGCCGGCTTCCAAGTCAGCGCTCCATTCGGCATTGTTGATCTAGCTCTGCAGGTACTGGAGTAGCATCCGTGACGAGTTTCGAACGCTACGTTGGCATGCTGAAAGGAGAACCCGTGGACTTTGTTCCGCGGATACCGATTCTGATACAGTATGCTGCCGAACATATCGGATCGGACTACCGCGAGGTTGGTTGAGGCCAATGAAAGCTGCGTAAAAGACTTCGGCTTCGATTAACTGAGTTGCATCTCCGATGCCCTACCGCGAAACTCAGGGATTCTGACTCTGGGTTCTACATATTTTGACGTAGCGTCTACTTACCGCTCTTTTCGATGGTAATCCAAATGATGCCTTTACGAATGGTAGCTTCGGCACCAATCTGAAAACAAATTTGCTCGATAACATCCATGAGAGGGTCATCCTGCGTATTGATGCTGACTTTCGCCTGCTTATCCAAGTCGCCTGCGCAGACAATGGTGACTCCGGAAAGATGGGTGAGCATGTTGAATGCGTCCCGACAGGCAAGGTCTTGCATATGAATGGGCATGCTTCGGCTATGCAACTGCTCGAGATTCCGCTCCTTGACTGATTGCTCTATTTCCAACCGATAGGTTTTATCGCCGATCTTGAAACTTGCGCCATTGGTCAGGGCCGTTGTCTCGGAAGCGGTTCCGCTATCGATCTCGACGAGCTTGCCGGACTCCTGCCCGGCCATCGAAACCGATACAAGAACGATTGAAACAACGCCCATCACCAAAAATATGAATTGTGTGCCCATAATGTTACTCCACGGAATAGAAAACGGCGACAATGATGCTCAAGCGGCTCATGCACAAGCACGGTATGGTAGATTTAATGATTATGTCGGACGGTGTCGGCGATGAACAAATTAGTGCGGCAAACAATCTTTTTTACTCCAAAGGCTCGTAGTCATGGGCCGCGGCCTGTATATAGGACCGTTTTAGTGAGGTATTTATGTCCGACGATTTACAAAAACTGCATACGTATTACCGCGAAGGCGACCATCAATTTCAGATTGCCGGCGGCGTTGAAGGCATTACGAAACTTGCAAACGACTTTTATGATCAGATGGAAATGCTGAAGGAATCGCGACGCATTCTTCATATGCATCCGACCGACCTAACGATTTCTCGGGAAAAACTGGCACGCTTTCTTTGCGGCTATATGAATGGCCCCGAGCTGTACGAAGAAAAGTATGGTCCATTAGCACTGGGCCCGGCCCATAGCCACCTTGCCATTGGATCGACAGAAAAGGATGCCTGGTTGCTCTGCATGGAAAAGGCACTGGAAATGCAGCCATATGCACAGGAGTTCAAGGAATTCATGTATATGCGCCTTTGCACTCCAGCTAGTCGCATTCAGAACCGACCTTAGTCGGCCAGATCAAGCCATTTCAATAGCACGGCGGATAGCTCTGCCACGTTAATCGGCTTGGTAATATAGCCGTCCATCCCCCCCTCAAGACATCGCTCACGGTCCCCGCTGAGGGCGTGGGCTGTGATGGCAATAATCGGCTGGCGGGGCAATGCGTCTTTCTCTTCGCGATCACGTATCACACGGGTCGTTTCAAGCCCGTCCATTTTGGGCATTTGAACATCCATCAGGATCAGGTCATAGGTCTCAGCCTTTACACGTTCAACCGCTTCATAGCCATCGCTGACAGCCTCGGCCGTGCACCCCATTTTATTCAGCGTTCGAACCGCTACAGTTTGATTTACCCGGTTATCTTCAACCACCAGCACCCGAACTGATCGATCAAGTGCAGTGATTTCCATTCGCGTCTGCACCAGCATATCGGTTGTAGCATTTAAATCGTCTTCCTGATGATTAATACGCGGTTCGCTTTTTTTAAAATCAAATGCAGTCTGTGAGGTTTGCGCATTCTGCAGATCAACAGGAATCTCAAACCAGAAAACTGATCCTTCCCCTTCCGTACTTTCCGCACCGATGGTTCCGCCCATTACTTCCACGAGTTGCTTGCAGATAGTCAGGCCCAGTCCGGTTCCTCCATAGGTTCGCGAAGTGGACGCATCGAGTTGTTGAAAGGCATCAAAGATATAGGCAAGGTGTTCGGAATCAATTCCAATACCGGTATCCCGCACTTCAAACCTTAGATGAATATGGTCTGAGTGTTCATCCGCCACGGTAACCCGGAGAGAGACCGCACCTTGATCGGTAAACTTGATCGCGTTCCCGGCCAGGTTAGTAAGAATCTGCCGGAGTCGGCCCACATCACCACATAAATTTGCCGGAGCTGCCGAGTCGACATACATCGTTAAATCAATTCCCTTTCGCTTAGCCTGCAGTGCGAGGATGGCATAAAGATCATCAAAAACATCGATCAGATCAAAATCCAGGACTTCAATCTGAATATACCCCGCTTCAATCTTGGAGAAATCCAGAATGTCGTTAACGATTGAAAGAAGGGCCTTACCACTTTTCCGAATTGTATCAGCATATTCCTGCTGTTCAGATCCCAAGCTGGAATCAAGCAGTAGCGTTGTTACTCCGATAATTCCATTCATCGGGGTCCGGATTTCATGGCTCATATTGGCAAGAAACTCACTCTTTGCAATATTGGCGGCCTGCGCTTCCACAGCCAGTTTGTTTGCGCGCTCGATTGCTTCCTGAAGTTGTTCGTTGGCCTCCTGCAGTTCTTCGCGCGCTTCCTCCGTATCCTCGTTCATGCTGACGAGTACGGCAATGTTGGATTCCTGCTCCTTCAGAAGAACATCGCGGGCAACCTCCTGACTCCGGCGATCGGTAATATCAGTTGCTGAAAAAATCATGCCGGCAGATATTTCGTCGGGATGCGTCGCTGTAAGCGTCATTTCAATATCAATGACTAGACCATCCTTGCAAAGCCAACGAGTTTCGGTCTTCAGAAAATCCTGCTTCCCTAGATCGTTCTGAATCAGTTTCCCGATTCGATCATATTCCGCCTGATCTTCATAAATGACACGGGCATCTTTACCGATCAACTCTTCCTCGGTGTAACCCGTCAATTCGAGGAAGGCGGGATTAACCCATTGGCAACAGCGATCAGCGATCATGCCGATTCCTATGGGAACCGCTCGCACGATGCTCTTCATCTGGGCTTCGTTATGCTCAATGGCCATGCGAAGCAGTTCAGCCCGGGCGCGGTCATGATCCAGATCAGCCGCCCGTTGCTCCAGTCGTTTCTTCAAACGACGATTCCAGACAATAACCACCACCAAAACTGCAAGCGCAATCAGCTGCAGGACCATAAAAAACGGCCAGATACGGGAAGGGGCATACCAGGATGCTGATGATGCGGCTATGGCAATGAAACTATTCATTTTTCCTTCTCTGAAAGAGACTTTCACTTCCAAGATGGAAACTATGACAAAAACTGCTCTATTGTGCGACAAATTCTTTCCAATACTCTGTCTCGTCCTAAGACCGCCAGAAGAGGAAAAAGATCCGGGCCGGATTGCACACCGGAAACCGCAATACGCACCGGAGCCATCACCGCACCGAATCCCAGGCCGGATGATTCGACAAAATTATGCAACGCTTTGTCCGTGCCGGCTTCATCGAACGTTTCAAGCGACTCAAATATTCCTTTCACTTGCGCCAACGTATCGGCAACGCCGTCCTTCTGAAGCTTCTTTCGAACCGCTTTTGGATCATACTCATAGTCATCGTTAAAGAAATATCCGATCATCGGAGCGATATCGGCGACTGTTTTCACACGCTCGCGAATCAATCCAAATACCTGCTTTGCATATTCCGGATCGGCCTCAATCCCTGCTTTTTCCAGCTCCTGAAAGAACGCCGCTTCAAAATCTTCCAGCGGCAGTTTCAGCATATATTCGCCATTCATCCAGGTCAACTTACGTAAATCAACCTGTGCAGCCGACGACTGGCAGCGGGCAAGCTCAAAGGCCTCGACCATTTCATCGCGAGTCATGACTTCGCGGTCATCACCCGGCGACCAGCCGAGTAAGGCCAAATAGTTAAACAGCGCGTCGCCCAGGAAACCCTTTTCCCGGAAGTCGCCTACAAATGCATCGCCATCCCGCTTGGAGTAAGGTTTGCCTTGCGCGTTTACAATCATGGGCAAATGAGCAAAATTCGGCACATCCGCACCGAGCGCCTGATACAACGCAATATGGCGATAGGTATTTTCAATGTGGTCGTCGCCACGGATTACGTGAGTTACACCCTGCTCGATATCATCCAGCACATTGGCCAGATGGAATACCGGCGTTCCATTGGAACGAACAATTACGAAGTCCTGCATATTTTCAGCCGCCTTGGAGAGCGTGCCTTTAATGCCATCCTCGAACGATGTATCGTTGCCGGGCATCTTGAAGATGATGCACTCGCCCTGCCCTTTCCCGCCCTTGTCTTCTTTATAGGCCATGCCTTTGGAAAGCAGGAGTTCCGCTGCTTCCAGATGAGCCTCCATACGGGTGCTCTGGTAAAGTGGCTCTTCATCCACATCTAGTTTAAACCAAGCCATGGCATCGAGCAGCGTCTGAATGGCTTCCGGAGTCGACCGCTCGCGATCAGTGTCTTCTACGCGCAGCAGAAAATCGCCGCCATGATGACGGGCAAACAGCCAATTATAAATGGCGGCGCGCATATTGCCGATATGGACATTACCGGTTGGACTCGGTGCAAAACGTGTGCGTACTTTCACTGCGTGTCTCCTTCTTCGTGATTCGTGATTCGTGATCTATTCTGGTTCACGCCTCAATCGTCACGCAATTATGCTTCCAAATTAAAAATGTAAACCAACATAGGCTTATGTCTGATTTCAACAGAACGCGGAGGCTACCCCATTGGTGAACCCGATGTAAAAGAAATCCTGATTGATATAACAGCTTATGCCGCTATGGCCTTCACCTCAATTAAATCGGTTCTTCACGGAAGTGCGTTTTTAGAGCTCTCTTCTCGTTGAGATATTGGGCAGATCGTAGATTTTGAGGTGCAGGTATTCTTCGTCTCGATACCC
>JADGFE010000092.1 GCA_016744085.1 Kiritimatiellales bacterium
ATATTACTTGTATGCCATCCTGATTTCAGGCCATTTCAAACTTTCAGGCAAAGCGAAAACCTCACGTGCACCCACTGATTTGGCGGAAGACCCTTTTTTCTCTTTGTCATGACGAAATGCCGAGGGTGTTAGCGGACAAATTAATCTGCATAATAATCGGTAATCGTTTTCCACGCATCTTCTGCCTTATCGCAGAAGCTGAAAAGATCCAGATCGTCGGGGCTGATCAGGCCGCATTCAGCCAGATAGTCCCAGTCGATCAATCGCTTCCAATGTTCGGAGCCGAAAAGGATAACGGGCATGCGGTTGACTTTCTTCGTCTGGATCAAGGTCAGCGCTTCGAAAAGCTCGTCAAAGGTGCCAAAGCCACCGGGAAAAATGCAGACCGCTTTGGCTCGTTGCAGGAAATGCATTTTGCGCATGTGAAAATAATGAAATTCAAAGTTAAGGCCCGGCGATACGTAGGGATTGGCTTCCTGTTCAAAAGGAAGCTCAATGTTCAGGGAAATCGATTTGCAATCAACTTCATCGGCTCCACGGTTGCCGGCTTCCATAATGCCGCCACCGCCTCCAGTAATAACCACATATTCGCACTCATGGTTGGTCTGGCAGGTGGTGCTGACAATCTTGGCCAGCTTGCGCGCTTCTTCGTAGAAGGGCTCCAGAGCTGCGAGATTAGGATTTTTGCAGTCGGCCTTCGTTTCTGGCGATGGGATGCGGGCGCTTCCGAAAAGTATGATTGTCGACTTTACACCTTCTTCCGTCATAGTTACCTCCGGGTGAAGGTATTCCAGTTGAAGTCGAACGGGACGGCAATAGGAGCTATTTAGAAATGAAATATTTTCAAAAGCTTTCGGTGGACTGATCATATGGTCTCTCCTTGGGTATAAAAATAAATATTAAATACGAAGCGCACGAATAATTAAATTGGCAGAAAATCTCATTTCTTAGAGTACTTTGAGTCTTAGTGTTTAATTCGTTGTTAAATCGAGTTTTGGAGCTTCGCGTACGGCGGAATCGACATTAAAAAAGTCGCGCGGTTTAAAACTGAATAACCCGGCAATCAGGTTGCTGGGAAAGGCCTCGCATTTATTGCGATAGTCCCGCACGTTACCATTATAAAAACGCCGCGCCGCCTGAATCCGATCTTCCGTGTTAACCAGCTCGGTCTGTAATTTCAGGAAGTTTTTGTCGGCCTTCAGCTCGGGATAGGCCTCGGCGAGAGCCAGCAACTTTTGTACGCCGGCAACCAACTGTTTCTCGGTGTCTTCCTGATGACTTACAGTGCCTGAATCGGCCATGCAGGTGTTACGAAGTTCAACCACCCGTTCCAGTGTTTCTTTCTCGTGGTTGGCATACCCTTTAACGGTTGATACCAGATTGGGAATCAGTTCATAGCGCCGTTTTAATTCCGTATCCACATTGCTCCATGCCTCCGCAATATGATTCCGCAGCGCCACCAGCGTATTATACGTCGCAATCACGTAAATGATCGGGAGCAACAATACAGCAATAATAATCAGCACCATAAGTACGCCTTTTTATTGGACAGGATTAACAGGATGTACAGGATCTGTTTTTGTCCCGTAAATCTTGTTAATCCTGTCCAAAATTATCCATCGAATAAGTAGTCGGGTATGAGTGAACGAATTTCTATAAGTTGTTTCAGGTGTGTCTCGATTTCTTCGACTTTTAGGCAGGCGTCGAAGCCGAGAGCCAACATGTTTTGGTCGACTTCAATGTTAATATCTGGATGGCCCAGCAGGTAGTCGATCATCTGTGCATTGCAGAAGTCGTAAGCAAATTTCTTATCCTTGGAGCGCACCACAAACTTTTTGGAAAACTCGTGCGACTCAAAATCAATGTCGTCGTAGCCGACGGCCTGGGCGATTTTTGAGAAGAAGCTTTCTTTGGCGATGGTGAGCTCCGGAAAATATTTGCTGAGTTCTAAAATGAAGAATGAAAAATGGTGATGATGCGTCTGCCGTCGCCCTTTGGAATCGTTGGAGTAGGTTTCGTAATGAAAGTCAAAGACCGTGATCTGTTCATTCTGAAAGATTCCGCTCATAAGATTAAAGGCATATTGATTCGATCCCTGCCGTAGTTTGTCGAGGAAGGAAAATCGGTCGGCCATGCGATAGTTGCGCTCATGACTAAAATCCATGCCCAGCTTTTCAGCTAGCAGGGTCATATCATCGCGCCGCTTCTTGCCGGCACGGATACCCCAGATAATGGCTCCGATTATACAAATGAATACAACAATGACTCCGCCCATGAAATGCTCCTTAAGAAACTCGGGACATTTAAACGGTTTGTTGCAGTGTTGCCGATTATAAATTCAGGCAATTGGTGTAGGTCCGATGCACTCATCGGGTGCGAGGCGGTTGAGCACGCTAGGTAGGGCTCGCTGTCTCGGCGCGCCGCTTAGTCGCAAAGCCCGTTCGTGCGGCGGATAGCTCGGAGAGCCGTGGAGGGTCGGACGCTGTCCGACCGGGCGCGCGGCCTCTCCATAAACCGAGATCTCGGATCGTGGCAACAAGTGTAGGGTGGGGGCCGAGACCCCGCCTCGGTTGAGCAGGACTTAATCCTCGAAAAGGTGCAGAGGACGCGGAGTTGTTAAATATATTCCCTTTGCGTTCTCGAAGGCTTTGTTAGCCAATGTCTATTCATCAGTGTGGTCAACTTTTCTACTGTTCAAAAAGATACCAATCTATGGATCGATAGAACTTGTCTTCTGCATCGTCTTTATTCTTCTTAAACAGTCTCCATTCCGTTCCTCCGAGACCAATCACGGAAATATCACCGGACCTGTTCTCTTTCCAAGAGTGCATGCTGCCAACCAGAGTTCCTCTCTTTCCGGAAATAGTCCCATCCGCATGAAACGTTTTGATGTCAGGATACAGGGTGAGTTTGTCATGACCCAATTTAAACGTTCTGTCTCGTTTTAGCTTTGCTGATGATTCTGCTATCCCTTCTGTTCCGACCAATTGGGCCAGTTCTTCTTTTGATTTTGGAAGTTGCAGGGGAGTCCTGTTTGTTGCTGCGGAACCTTCTTTTCTGTTCGGTTCTGAATATGTATCAAGAGAGGGGCCATGGATTTCAATGCGATCGACTTGCTCCTTTAAACCAAAGTAAATTCCTCCAATTGGTGAGCCAGTGGTTATATCGTAAAATGTCAAATGAGGGGACCCTTGGTAGGGTATTGTACTCGTGAGTTGAAAGCTTCCGGAGCCCTCTGATACTTGAACCTGTTGCTCTTTTGTAATGGAACTCCGGCCGCCGCCGTGGGTGGCTGTAACGAATAAAGCCAAGCGTGCGTTCGGTTGAGTGCTGAGTGTATACTGCCCCGCGACTGTGATGACATCTCCCGCAGCAAAATATGGTGACGAGGCCATTACTTCATTCAACACAATTGAGTTACCCTCTTTTAGCGTATTTGCACCTTGAGTAAATTCAACTGCCTTCAAAGGGTGTATTTCCGAAGGATCAACTTCTGAAGATTCTCTAGAGTAATAAAAAATGAAGGCAATGAATATAAGTACCGCAAGGAGGCATCCCTTGAAGAATCCATTATTTGATGGTTTTTTGGATTGAATATTGGGGGCTTTAGCGTTCGGGGGTTCGGAGGAGGTCGGTCTCTGTCCATACGATTCCGGAGGGTCTATTTCTGCAAGAATGGCTTCAAGCAAATTCAAAGTGGGTTGCCCACCGGAGCGCGCTTCAAGAGCATCATGAATATGGGCTTCCAATGATTGGAGAATTTCGCGTTGTTCATCAGAAGGAAGTTCTCCCAGGTGTTTTTGTACCGTACCGATATGATCGTAGATGCGGGCCTTTAATTCGGTCGGTAGATTCATGATTGGTCTCCTTGCTGCAGTTTTTTAATGCCTTGTTGGAGGTTGCCCCAATAGTGATTCATTTCCAGCACCCGTTGCCGTCCGAGGGCGGTCAACGAAAAATAGCGGCGGGGCGGGCCGGAACTGGAGGGCTTTACCTGCACCTTTAAATAGCCGTCCTTACGAAGGCGGCTGAGGATCGGGTAGACCGTGCTGTCGGTTACCACCAGCTCTTCAATCTGCTGCAGCGACTGCAGGATTTCATAGCCATAACTCTCGCCATGCTGAAGCAGGTTCAGGATGCAGAATTCCATCAGCCCTTTTCTAAGTTGTGTTACCCATGTGCTCATAATTTTCGCCCGGTACTATGTAAAACAGTATACCGGATTGCGGGGTAGTGCAAGGGAAAGTTCTAAGCGAATGTTTACATTGGATCCGGTCTGCGAAATATTCCCAGCCTTATGCAATTGAAACCTTTAACGTTTGGACGCGTAAAAATCGACTTCCCGGTGGTGCTCGCCCCGATGGCGGGTTATACGGATGCGGCAATGCGCACGCTCTGTCTGGAGCAGGGCGCCGGTGCGGTGTATACCGAGCTGACCAGCGCTGAGGGCATTCGCCGGGATTCTGCAAAAACATTCCAGGTTTTAGAAGCGGCAAAAGGGGAGCATCCGATTGCCGGGCATATATTTGGCCGCGATCCGCAGGCAATGGCCGAGGCGGCTAAATATGTGGAGCAGACCGGCATCTTCGATTGGATTGATATTAACTGTGGTTGTCCGGTTAAAAAGGTGGTGTCTCGGGGTGCCGGAGCGGCCTTGCTGAAAGACCTTCCGCTTATGAGTGAAATCATTAAAAGGGTAAAGGGCGCGGTTTCGCTTCCGGTGAGTGTAAAAACGAGGATTGGTTTTAATAACGACTCAGCCGATCATCTGGAAATAGCCCGTATGGTTGAAGAGAGCGGGGCGGATATGATTGCGGTGCATGCGCGGTTGGCCAAAAACTTTCATGGCGGTGATCCGGACTGGGAAAAGTTGGGCGAAATGAAGCAACAGCTGAGCATGCCAATCATTGGAAATGGCGGCATTTTTGAGCCGGCTGATGCCTCGCGGATGGTTAAGGCGTCTGGAGTCGATGGCGTAATGATTGGGCGTGGTGCTATTGGAAATCCATGGATTTTCGGGGAGATAAAGGCGGAACTACGAGCCTTTTGGAGCGGCGCGATATGATGGCGGAGCACCTTCGTCGCCTGGTTGAGCTCAATGCGCTAAAGCAGAAAAGAATAGGGGAGAAGGCGCGGTATACCGCAGAAGAGGCCGCATGTATCCAATTCAGAACCCATATTCCCTATTATGTGAAGGGCCTTTTTGATAAGAAGCAGTTGCTGATGAAACTCGCCACGTTGTTGACGGTTGAGGAAATATTGGAAGAAGTAGAAGTTTTGGTAGAGAAAAATAGACGTGATGAGTGACGATAAAGGAAAACTATGTCTGAAGAATTAGAAATGAACGTCGGTACCCAGCCCCTGGATGCCATCATGACGGAGAAGGAAATCAAAAATACGGATCTTGTGGCCATTGCGCCGCCCGGCTTTATTACGCACAAACAGATCCAAAAGGGCCGTAAAGGCCGCCGTTTGACCATGCACATGCAGCAGAAGCTCATGGACGCGTTGAACATTTACAGCAAACCTGAGTCCTATGAATGGGAAGAGCTGTTCACCTACCGCGGCAAGAAGCCTTTGTAAAGAGGCCTATTTCTCAGCAGGCGAAAAGCAGCGAATAAGTTATTATTCGCTGCTTTCTGTTTTTCAAGGCGCGTTGTCCCGTTAAACTCGGGGACATTCAGGAGAATTTTGATATGGCGAAACAATGGATCAAGGTGGCGGGTGCGCGTGAGCATAACCTCAAGGATGTGCACGTAAAGATTCCGCGCGATGAGTTGACGGTAGTAACGGGCCTCAGTGGTTCGGGTAAATCGTCGCTGGCATTTGATACGATTTATGCGGAAGGGCAGCGAAAATATGTTGAGAGCCTTTCTGCCTATGCACGCCAGTTCCTGGGCCAAATGCAGAAGCCGGACGTCGACTATATTGAAGGGCTCTCTCCTGCGGTTTCCATTGAGCAGCGCACCGCTGGTTCGAACCCGCGCTCCATTGTTGCCACGACGACGGAGATTTATGACTACCTACGTTTGCTTTATGCCAGCATCGGGAAAGCCCATTGCTACAAATGCGGCGAGCCGGTCAGCAGTCAGAGCGCAGAAGAAATTGTTGAGCAGCTGTTGTCGCTGCCGAAGAAAACAAAGCTGATGGTACTGGCGCCCATAATTCGCGGGCGCAAGGGTGAACATGTTGAGGTTTTCGAGAAAATCCGGAAACAGGGTTTTGTACGCGTTCGGGTGGATGGAGAAATCCTGGAGCTGGAAAATGTTCCCAAGTTGGCTAAAACCAAGAAGCATTCCATCGATGCGGTTGTAGACCGACTGGCAATCACGGACGATATTCGTGGCCGCATCACCGATTCGGTTGAACTTGCTCTTGCGGAAGGGGAAGGCTCGATTACGGCATTGGTTGCCGCGGAATCGGGCGAGTGGGATGAGCGGGTTTATTCCGAGCACTGTGCCTGTAACGATTGCGGTATCAGTTTTGATAAACTGGAGGCGCGGCACTTTTCATTTAACAGCCCGTACGGGGCATGTCCAACCTGCCATGGTCTCGGCACGCAAATGATTTTTGATGAGGAGTTGGTGATTCCGGACAAAAGTGTGGCCTGGGAAAAATCGGTTCATCCATGGCGCTATGGCGGACGGCGGGCGATCATTTATTATAACAAGCTGCTGGCTTCGCTGGGTAATGAGTATGGTATTGAGCCGGGAGTTCCCTTCGAGGATCTGCCACGTAGTTTTGTCGACGTTCTTTTTCATGGTTCGGACGACGTAGAAATTCAGTATTACATGCGCCGCCGTTTGATCAAAAAACCGTTTGAAGGCGTGTTCCCCGCATTGAACCGCCGCATGGAAGAAAATGAAAGCGAAGCCATGAGTCATTGGCTCCGTGGTTATATGACCCGTCGGGTTTGTCCTGAGTGCAGTGGGGCTCGTCTGCGTCCCGCCGTTTTGGCTTGCACGATGAATGGGCGGAATATTCGCGAAATCATTACGGATTCGGTGGTGGATTCCTCAACCTTTTTTGAATCGCTTAAACTGACCAAACAGGAAGAACTGATTACTAAGGAAGTCCTGAAGGAAATCCGGTCTCGATTGAGCTTTATGGTAAATGTGGGTCTCGACTATCTGACGCTTGATCGCGAGAGCGGAACGCTTTCCGGTGGCGAGGCGCAACGCATTCGTTTGGCCACACAGATTGGTGCCGGCCTCGTCGGTGTTGTTTATGTTTTGGATGAACCGAGCATTGGATTGCACCAAAGGGATAATGATCGTTTGATTCATACCTTGCGGGGGCTACGGGATCTGGGCAATACCGTGATTGTGGTGGAGCATGATGAGCAGACGATCCGAACGGCGGACTATGTCATTGATATGGGGCCTGCCGCTGGACGACATGGCGGCGAAGTGGTTTTTGCCGGAAAGACGGATAAACTGATTAAGGCGGACACGCTGACGGCGAAATATCTGCGTGGTGAAGAAATGGTTGGGGTTCCGGAAAAACGGAATAAACCGAGTAAGGACTGGATTGAGCTGAAGGGCGCAGAAGCCAATAACCTGAAAAAGGTTAACTCCAAATTTCCGATTGGTTTGTTTACCTGCGTGACGGGTGTATCTGGCAGTGGAAAAAGTTCGTTGGTGGATTACACGCTTAAGCGGGCTTTGGGCAGGCATTTTAACGGATCAAAAGCCGCTCCGGGAAAGTTCAAAGATATCCAAGGCCTCGATTTAGTAGATAAGATGATTGTGATCGATCAGTCGCCAATCGGACGTACCCCACGATCCAATCCGGCTACCTATACGGGAGCCTTTACGGATGTCCGCGATCTATTTGCAACGTTGCCTGCCTCGAAGGTTCGCGGCTATAAACCGGGCCGCTACAGCTTTAATGTAAAAGGCGGTCGCTGCGAGCGCTGTAAGGGCGATGGCATTCTTAAAATCGAAATGCACTTCCTGCCCGATATCTATGTGCCCTGCGAGCAATGCGATGAAAAGCGCTACAATCGCGAAACGTTGGAAGTTCATTATAAGGGAAAAAATATTGCCGATGTGTTGGATATGACCATCAATGAAGCGCTCGACTTTTTTGAAGCCGTACCGAAAATTCAGCGGAAAATGAAAACGTTGTGTGATGTGGGACTGGGCTATTTAAAACTCGGTCAGCCGGCCACCACGCTTTCCGGTGGCGAAGCGCAACGGGTTAAACTGTCAACTGAGCTCAGCAAGCGCTCGACGGGGAAAACGGTATATATTTTGGATGAGCCGACCACTGGACTCCACTTTGCCGATGTCCATAAGCTGTTGGAGGTACTGGAGCGTTTACGTGATGAAGGCAATACGGTGATCGTGATTGAGCATAATCTGGATATGATCAAGCGCGCCGATCACATTGTCGATATGGGACCCGGCGGGGGCATTAATGGGGGCCGTGTGGTGGTCTCCGGAACTCCGGAAAAAGTCGCTAAATGCGATAAATCGTATACTGGTCAATACCTCAAGGATTTACTGTAGGCGTGGTGAATCCCATTGCTCTTATTTTTTTTAAGAGTGAATCGCTCGCGTTATTTGCTCTTACCTCGGTATTTTTGAACTCGCGCCGCATTCGGTAGTGTTTACGTAGTGCATCAAAATTTTTGGCTCGGTCAATTTCATTTTGGATAGCGGCTTCGCGAATGAGTTGGTCATCGGTTTCGATGTTGTAGACTTGCCGAATAATATCGTACAGGGCCTCTTCTTCGGCTTGGTCGGCACAGTTTATATCGACCGATCGTACGGCAGGTAGTGGAAGCGAGGCGGCGATGTTCCACGTTTTCACGATCTCAAAAAAATTACATAGTTCGTTATAGCAGGCAATTGTGCCGTTAATCTTTCCTTCGTAGGAGTGTCCTGCAATGTGCGGAGAGGCAAGGTCGGCCATTTTTAGCACATCGGTTCGGAAGGCCGGTTCCGGGCTCCATACGTCGATCACCATTTGAGATACGGCACCTGCCATTTTTGCATCGAGTAGAGCATCGTAGTCGCAGACACTTCCGCGTGCTGCATTAATAAACAGGGCGCCCGGCTTAAGTTGCTCAAAAAAACAATAATCAGCCAGATGGTGGGTGGGCCATGGTTTGTTTTTTACCAGCGGAAGATGGAGGGTCACAATATCCGATTCCGTCAGTATCGTTTCGAGAGGAAGAAAATCGGGATCTTCGGATATGGCTGCCAGTGGAGGGTCATTACGCAGGACATTCATGCCAAGCGCATGGCATTTTTTTACGACGCGGCTACCAACATTTCCACATCCCACCACACCGATGGTTTTTCCTTCAAGACTAAATTCATGGCGTTGACCCAAAACGAGCAGCGCAGCCACAAGAAATTCTGAGACACTGTTCGCATTACAGCCGGGAGCGGCACACCAGTAGATCCCCTGCGACTCAAGCCATGCCGAATCAATATGATCAGTTCCAGCTGTCGCAGTGCCGACAAATTTAACAGGAGTGCCCTGGAGGAGCTCTTTCGTGACCTTCGTCTTGGAGCGAATAATTAGCGCATCGGCATCCAGTAGGTGGTCTCGGGTGATTTCTCGATCAGGAATGATCTCTGTCTTACCGGCGTGGGATAATGCCTCGTGGCCGAGAAGAACAGTTTCTGCGCAAACAATTTTCATGCCTGTAGTTTCTGCTTAAGCAACAGTGGGCTCAAGTTCCAATCGTTTAAAAATCAGCGTCGGCGGCGGAATTCTTTTTCTTTAATCGCCGGATGATATTCGGTGTGCTGTTTATGACGCGCATGCGTGGAGTTTTTTTTCCATAAGTGGGGGAACCAGAATTTGGCGGTGGCGAGTATTATCAGCAGAATGCTAGTAATCGCGGTAACGACCAGTACTAGAATGCCTTGTTGCTTAAACTGCCCAGCTCCTTCTTCTTTTGCAAAAAATGACATAGCCAGCAACAGCCCAACAACCAGAATAAGTATCAGGCCACCCGTCACCATGGGATGTGGGCGCATTGTGAAATGCGGAACTTTTCCTCGCGTCATCTGCATATTAACTTACCTATAAATTGCTTATGTAAATTGTTGGTGAGTTTTTAAAAGGAGCCAGCCCACCAACTTAAAATTGAACGTTGTGTCTATCACCTAAATGGGAGCGGGTAGAAGTAAATAATTCGATTATGAATTGGAATCAAAAGCCATCCTAATTACTTTATGCCAAGGAATAAGGTGATGAAAGTAATTATTATTGTAAAACCAAAGAAGTTTAAATAAATCTTACCCTGATATAATGTTTTGTTACGTTCATTTGAATGGTGTCTATAGATGTCGGTAGGTCACTGATGGGAACGACGAATATTTGAAGGCTGATTATGTATAAGACTAAGAAGATAGATGATTATTTTGCTCGTACAGGTGAATGAAGAGTTTGATGCAAACACGGTTCGCGCAATTATTCATCATGAAACGATGCTGGAGGAATTTCCGCATACCAATGATATTTGGTTGATTGGAAAGCATCATGCGCATATCAGCTTGGGCGAACTCGAAACATTGGTGCGCGACTATATCCATCAATGGCCGGACGAAACCACGAGAACCAAAATCGCTATTGTTTCCGAACGAGGACTTACGCAGGACATTTTAAAACTTTGGGTGACTGCGGTTAAACGAGAAGTGCCATTTGATATTCAGCTTTTTCAACCGCTTGACGCGGCAGAGGCCTGGATTGATTCAGGAAAAACAAAAGAAGTTCGTGTCGCATAACGAAAGCTAATCGATTTCCTGCTTACCATTGTAATCAGCTCATTTACAAGCGCCTTTGGATTCCATATGCCACGATGATGCACCTTTGGCTCTGCGTTAGACATGAAGGCAATATGAAATACGGGTTGCCTTGATTAAGGCCAGCCGTTATAAATTTCAGCCTTCTGTCGCTCGGGTGGCGAAATTGGTAGACGCAAGGGACTTAAAATCCCTCGGTAGCAATGCTGTGCGGGTTCGATCCCCGCCCCGAGCACCACCTTTAAACCCTCGTATTGTTGATCAATACGGGGGTTCTTTATTTTGTTCAGTTCTTAAGTGTTTTCATCAGTGATATCTGTTTAATCGGAATTAATACCACAGGGCGGCTGCTGATGCCCTGCCTGCGACTTCGGCTTTCCCCCAAAGACGGGGCAGGAGGGGATTTTATTTGGCTGAAAGACATCCTCAATCACGAACGCAATAAAACATTCTCTCGGGAGCTTTTTCGCGTGTCGACCGCTCCGCCGCTCACTAAAACCAGTCATTAGAAGTTCAGCTCCTTCATGTTTCAGTCATGAGCATCTACAGTTCTATTGTTCGGCTTTTTATTTATTTTAACCTCCTTCAGAAAGTTTGAAACATCTCGATTGCTTCTAATATGGAAACAACGCTGGTTATTATCTCCTGAACTCATTTTATTCAAAATGGTGGGGCGAACATTTTTTGGGAAGTTCCAAATGATTTTGCATAGTGTGGGGATGATACGCCATTCTGGACAATTGGGAGGAAGGTCGGGTCTGGATCGGAATAGATATTTCCAATTTCGTTTTAAAACCCTCCAGAATGCTATGTGTCTAGGGACATCAAGAAAAACAACTACATCTGCTTTGTTTTGAGATGAATAGGAAACTCGGTTCTTCACGGAAGTGCGACCTGGTCAGTACGGATAAATAATTTATTTCTTCCAAAGGAAGAATTCCTGCGCTTCGCCGGAAGGTGGAATGCAGATCAAGAAAGTATCACATATAAGAG
>JADGFE010000261.1 GCA_016744085.1 Kiritimatiellales bacterium
CCATAGGCTTGGCGGGTGAACCACCCGATCTTGTTATTAAGCCCTTCGAGCCGTTTTCGTATCGTTTTGGCCATCTGTTTTAAGCAGTGGATGCCGGGCCTCGGTTTTGTCGCACCAAAGTTCGAATGCCTGACGGGCCAGCTCGCCTCCGTCGGCCAGTTTATAGATTCGCCGCAGGCATTTTTTCATCAGCTACGAAAAAAGGCGCTCCTTGCGGAGCGCCTTTTTTCGTAGCTGATTTGCATTACACAAAGTTTATGCACCGAGGCATTGCTTCAGGTCATCCTCTGCATTGGTAACAGGAGCGAGGCTGAAGTTATCAACGAGTACCTGCAATACGGTCGGGGTGATGAAGGCAGGCAGGGTTGGTCCAACCTTGATATCTTTGATGCCGAGGTGTAGCAACGACAGCAGAATACAGATGGCTTTCTGCTCGTACCAGGAGAGAACGAAGGAGAGCGGAAGGTCGTTAACACCGCAATCGAACGCGCCGGCGAGAGCTACGGCTACCTGAACGGCAGAGTAGGCATCGTTGCATTGACCCATGTCGAGCATGCGAGGAATGCCGCCGATATCGCCGAAGTCGAGCTTGTTGAAGCGGAATTTACCACACGCCAGTGTCAGGATTGCGCAATCGTCTGGAACGGCTTCTGCGAAGTCGGTGTAATAGTTGCGGCCGGGTTTGGCACCGTCGCAACCGCCGATCAGGAAGAAATGCTTCAGATCGCCGCCCTTAACGGCATCGATAATCTGCGGAGCAACACCGAGAACGGCATTGTGGCCAAAGCCGGTCAGGATGGTTTTTTCTTCTTCGGTTTCGGAGAAACCTTCAGAAGCGAGAGCTGCTTCGATAACCGGTGTGTAGTCATCGTTGTCGATGTGGTCAACGCCGGGCCACTGAACGAGACCGCAGGTAAAGATACGCGCTTTATAGTTTTCCTTTGGCTTCTGGATGCAGTTGGTCGTCATCAGGATGGCGCCGGGAAATGCCTCGAACTCTTCACGCTGATCCTGCCAGGCACCACCATAGTTTCCAACGAGGTGACTGTATTTTTTCAGTTCAGGATAGCCGTGGCACGGAAGCATTTCACCATGGGTGTAAATATTAATTCCCTTGCCTTCGGTTTGCTTGAGCAGCACTTCGAGATCTTTCAAGTCGTGACCGGAAACGAGAATGGCTTTGCCTTTAACGGCAGAGATATTCACGGGAGTGGGAACCGGATGCCCATAGGTTCCTGTATTGGCAGCGTCGAGCAGCGCCATAACCGTTAGGTTAACTTCGCCGGTTTTCAGGGCATAGCCGACGAGCTCATCAACGGTTGGTGTCGGATTAAGCAGGAAGGCCATGGCTTCGTGGAAGAATGCGAAAACGGAATCATCTTCTTTTCCGAGTACAAAGGCGTGGTCAGCATACGCTGCGGTACCTTTTAATCCGTAGATGATGAGTTCCTGCAGACCAGTAACATCTTCGCCGAGCGTAGACATACGGCTTTCGATGCCGACTTTTTCGCCAATGGAAATCAGGCCGTCCATATCGTCGGCCAGTTCAAATTCACCACCCATTTCTTTCAGAAGCTGAGCGCCTCGGGAAATGATTCCGGCAATATCCTTAGGATCAAAGTTAACGTTGGTGACGGTTGTGAAAAGACCTTCCATTACATACAAATCCGCATCACGGGTTGTTTGTCCTGCCTGACGGGCAGTATGGGCTTTTTCAGAAATCTTTTTACATAGTTCAACCAGCAAATCCTGCAGGGCTGAAGTTTCCGGGTCTTTTCCGCATACGCCGAATGAGGTGCAACCTGTAGCCTGGCTGGTTTGCTCGCACTGATAACAAAACATGCTCATTTTACTCTCCTTGGTTAATTTCCGTTTCAAATGATGCGATCTATTGTGCACACATGTATCACCTTTTCCTTGATGTGCATCAAGAAGCGTTAAATTAGGATGAACGGCATTGTTTTTCCTCCTTTGCACGTTATGTTGAATCTATGAAGTATATTATTACATTTGCATTCATGTTGCTGCCGTTTCTGTCATCGGGTGCAACGCTTCGGATCGAAGGCGAGCGCGCTTGGCTTAAGGCCGATGGTATGGCTCTGTCGAAAGTGCTTCAGCTGTTTGAACAGCGGGGTGTCGAGGTGCTGATTGATCCCTCGATCGAGATGGGACGCGTAACCGGCGAGTGGGAGGAGGCTAAGGTTGAGCGTCTCGTGGCCCAGTTAGCTAGTCCGCACAGTTATCTGGTGGAATGGAACCGGATGGAAACCCCGTTGGGTAAAATGGATCGAATTACAGCGATCCGTATTTTTTCTGATGGCAATGCCGGTGCGGCGAAGCGGTTATCCTCAAAAAAGGGGTCTTCCGCCAAATCAGTGGGTAAATGAATGATTAACACACCGAGCAACTTATCTGTAATGTGTTGTCGACGAAAACGACACTACACAGAAGGAGTATGCCCGGTGCGAATTCAAACCCTACTCAACAAAGTCCATCCGCTCAAATCATTTGTGTACACCGCCTGTCGGTTC
>JADGFE010000093.1 GCA_016744085.1 Kiritimatiellales bacterium
ATATTACTTGTATGCCATCCTGATTTCAGGCCATTTCAAACTTTCAGGCAAAGCGAAAACCTCACGTGCACCCACTGATTTGGCGGAAGACCCAATTTAAAACCGCAGAAGAGTTGTTCATTCAGGAGTTGATGGCATGAGATGCTCCCGTCTCAGAAAAGTTGGGCATTTTAATTTACAGTCTACCTCAGAATTTATCTCGTTGTGCTTTGCGTATACCGATTAGGAGTTCAATGTTAAATATGTAAGAGCGTTTTTGGGGTAATGGTAGAACGCTGTACTGCCCTATAGGCTAAGCCCCTCGGAGGAGAATTTCGTTGGCACAACCGGCCATGCGATTTTTTAGTTCGTGCAATCGGGCGGAGGTGGTGCGCGGGATTTCACAGTAGACTTCATCCGGCAGTTCATCGCGCGGGATGAAGGCCTGGAGTGTGTAGCGTTTTGAGCCCTCGACAATGGCAGAGACTTCATCCATCTGCTTATTGGTGTGAATGGTTTCGATTATAGTGGTACGGAACTCATAGTCTGTGGCTTCGGCACGGATCAAGTCGATGGATTGCTGGATCCTGACTATGTCAGAATAACCGACAACTTCGGGATAGGCGGAGAATCCGCATTTGATATCCATCGCCACGTAATCGACCAGCGGTAGGCATTCTTCAAGTAACGTTGGGTTGGAGCCATTGGTGTCGAGTTTGACTGAAAAGCCGAACGATTTAAAAAACTGGATCAGCTCCGGGAGATCATCAGATGAGGTAGGTTCCCCACCGGTAATGACAACGCCGTTGACCCAATCTTTTTTAAACTTAGCGCAGGCCTCGTTAAGTTTTTCCCAGCTGAGCCCGGTTTGCTTCGAACCCATTAGAGACGCATTATGGCAAAATCCGCAGGTGAATCCGCATCCGCTGGTAAAGAAAACAGCGGCGAAGTGTTTGGGATAGTCCACCATCGAAGGTTTTTCGAGGTAGGCATAGATAGACGAAATTTTCGATTGTCGAATTTCGATTGCCGATTTATGTGACTGTGTCAGCATCTTGAAATAAAAAAGTGACCCGACAGATGCGAGAGGAGGGATTTCTCGTATCTGTCGGATCGGGTGATGAAATCAGGCTGTGGTTGCTTCGGCCAGAACGGTCTTGATCATCTTTGGAGAGATGACACCTTTGCCAATCTCGGAATAGTCGGTTTGAAGTCCGAGATACTGATAGAGCTTGGCCTTTTTACAAACAGAATCAGGTGCGCCGGGTTCTTTGGTTTGAACCGGAACATATTCTTCTTCATCCGCATCCCAGATAGTTACCAGCATGGCCGGAATGCGCGATGGATTGATGCATTCGGCTTCTGAAAAAGCGACGAGGCCATCAAGGCTTTCGACGTCGCAATAGACTTTTTCAAACTGTCTGTATTCTTTGATCGAGAGCAGTTTTTCAAGCCGCTGATTGAGCGTGTGGCATTTGTCGCACCCCTGTTTTCCAAATACCTTAATCTGATAAGTTGCCGCCATTGTATTGTTCCCCTGTTAGTCGGCTGTGATTAGTTTCGGCTCAGCTTCTTCGGCTTCGACGATGTTATATTTCCCAGCGTGACGGGCGAGCAGTTCGCCGTAGCGCTTGGATTTGTTCCAATTCTGAACTTTGCTGAAATAACCGACGACGCGGGTTTCCCCAACCACTTCAGTCGATCCGCATTCCGGACAGCTCTCAAGTAGACCGCGGGTCTGATGCTGGCAGTTGTCGCAGAACGTAAATTCAGGCGATACACAAACCTGTGCTGACTGTGTGCGGAAGAACACTTCAGTCATCAGATGCGCAATTGAATCGGCATCAGGTCGTTCTTCGCCGATGAAGCAATGCGTGATGGCGCCGGATTCAATCATGCTGTGGTACTTTGACTGCTCCATAATGCGGTCAACCAGCGAGACATCGGCTTCCGCCGCAAAATGAATGGAGTTGGTGTAGTATTCAGCATCCTTTGGTCCCTTCACCACTTCCTTTGATTCTTCGGAAAAGTAGATCATGTCGGATTTGGCCAGGCGGCGGGCAGCTGATTCGGCCGGTGATTCCTCGAGCGTAATCTTAAGGTTATATTTTGCCGCCAGCTTTTTAGCTTTGGTATACATATGGGCCACGACCTTCAGTCCGAATCGCTGCGCTTCCTTGCTGTCGTGCAGTTCTTGCCCAATCAGGAATTTAACCGCGTCGTTAACGCCGATAAGTCCGAGGATGTAGGTGCAGTTTTCGAGGTCAACGTAGGGTTTTCCATCATTGGCAGTTTTTCCAATTTGCCAGAGAGGCTGTCCTGGGCCGCTGATCATTTCTGCGGCTTTGGCTTTTTTCTGCAGATGCGCATCAACCGCCAGTTCCATAGTCTGGTCGAGTTCGTTAAAAAAATTATGGATCACATCGCCGCCGGCGCGTGCTGCACGGTATGAGGCCTGCGGAATATTGATGGTTACATTCTGGAAACCGCAGAAGCGCATGCTTTCCGGATGTTTGAGCATGCGGTTGTCGCTGATGGTGGTACGCAAGCGACAGCATGCGGATAGGGTGACTTCATCGCGGTCGAAGATGAAATAGGTCGATCCATTTTTGGATGCGAGCTCACAGGCTTCCTGGAAGATGGCGAACTGTTCAGGAGATTCATAGGTTTCGTCAGAAACATGGAAGTCGCATTTCGGGAATTCAAAAATCCGCCCGTTGGCATCGCCTTCACCAAAGACGTGCAGTAATGCACGGCAGAAGTCCTGCGCTTCCTTTGTGTAATCCGCATAGGTAACAATGGCTTCGCCGTTTTCTTCGAGGGTGGCCGCCACATCCGGATCATAAATCGAACCGGCTGCTTCGTCGGCCAGCTCCCGTAACACGAGTCGCTTGCCTGCTTCAGGATCGGCATAATACAGATCCATCATTTTGTTGCCGTTGGCATCGGTTTCGTTGCGCAATTCTTCGGCAAGTTCCGCGATGGATCCATCTTTCAGGCGAAGCTGATAATGTCCGCCCGCTCCGATGGCCGGAACCTTCTTCATATAGCTCGGAACGCCGGTATGAATATTAAAATCGAGGAACAGGGTCTGTCCGCCGCGGGAGAAGGCATTTTGTGAACCATTGAAAATTAGTTCCTGCGCCACCTGTTTCAGTTCTGCTGCATCCATGCCGACGAGCAGGGGAGCATAGAGAATATTGATGTAGGCAATGCCCAGTGCGCCGGCATAGTTGGCCTGCATTGAAGCCAGGAAGGTATTCAGGTGGCCGGTCAGTACAGAAGCGGATCGAGCTGGATTAGAAGAGGTGTTCAGATTGATCAGCCCGTTCAGACCATATTTTTTAACATATTCAATAGAGTGCGAAGAGCAGTATACGCGAGTTGGATAGCCCAGGTCGTGTACATGCACGGCTCCAGTATCGTGTGCCCGTTTGACTTCCGGACTGAAGATCGTATCGAGGGCCCATTGTTTGAGCACGAGTTCGGCAATGCCTAAGTTGACGGCTTCAGGATTGTTATTCACGATATTCGAATTTTCAGTCGATTTGGTGAACATTAGGTTTTCAAGGTAGTCTCTGGAAACACGATAAAGGGAAAGGTCGCGTAGTTGCTGGGAAAATCCGCGTTCCATGAGCTCGTTATTAACCAGTTCGCGAATCAGGCTTGTGCTGATGATACTCATGTCGCCGTTAATAATGCGGTTCTCAACTGATTTCGCGACATTGATGGCCAATTCAACGGAGAGATCGGTTTTATCAAGAATTTGTTTAACAATACGTTTTCGGTCCCAAGGGAGATTGACGGTCTGCGACGATGATTCAACCAGCAGTAAGCTGGCGTCGGTTACATCGACGGAATTGCTGCTTCCTCCGCGTACCCGAATATTTCGACGGGCCATTTCGCGTTGTTTGCGATAACGCTTGTAAGCAGCCACAACCAAGGTCTCGCCCTGTTCTGCGAGAACGATTTCTGCTAGATCCTGTACGTCTTCGATTTTGGGTGTGCGTTTACCGTTTTCGTTGGGGTAGACATAAAATTCGCTTTGCGGATTATCTAATTGCTGCAATACCTGATCGGTAACTTTGGAGGCAATGCCTTCGTTTTTGGCGATAGAATTTTTGCGTGCAACTTGTTCAACGGCTCGATCGATAGCCAACTCGATTTTCTGCCAACTGAACGGAACAATGAGCCCTGAACGCTTTTGGAAGCCATCGAATGCGGCATTACTGGATCCTTTTCCTCGAGACATAATTTCCCCTTGATAAATAACGGTTTATGCGTTGTTTCAGCCATCCCTTGCCGAATTTTCAGTTTACGAAGCTATCCAATCTAGTGTGGGTATGTCAAGGGTCAGACACTACATCTTGTGGTTTTTGTCTAAAATACGGCATTTTAATAAGGAGTTTATAATCTCAAACCGGAAATTAGTGCCCGTCGGGTTATTCAGCGTTAATGTGGCTTTGAAAATGCTTGGATAAGGGCAATACTTCTCTTATTGCAGAAAACCCAAGGAATAATGATGGTACCGGATTGGCTAAGTTGGATTGATGTTGCGTATGTTGGCATTGCACTCGTGTTTGCATGGGGCGGGTTTCAAAAGGGACTCGCCGGGCAAGTGGCGCATATTCTAACCTTTTTACTGTCAGCCATCCTGCTGTTTTTTGCGTATCCGTACGTATACAGCTACCTGCGGAGGGTTTTTCGCGATTTAGATCAGGCCTATGTCATGTGGCTCATTCTTGCGGCGGTGGTTGCGATAGCCATCGGGGCTTTTATTTTGTTTACCAAATTATTGGCCCGAATGCTGAAGGCTCAGATTTCTGATGGTTCTGACGCAATCTACGGTTTTATTCTTGGCTTGGTTCGCGGCTTGCTGGCAGGACTTTTGGCTATGATCTTAATGGTTATGCTCGATGCATCGGGAAAAACCTATGACAAGTTTCGACGAAAGTCCTTTGTGGGAAAAATGGTTTGTCATGAGCTTGTGCCCCGCATTCAGCCGCGTTTAGCTCCTGCTCTGGAACAAAATGTACAGCAACTCAAGGATAAGTTGATGGAGCAGCGCGAGGCCGGTGTATTGGAGTAGGGGTTGAGGAATGACTATTGAGTCGTGATTCTTCTTGGCGGATCCCTCGCTTAGTAAAACCATCAACGCCTCAGGCCTCAGGCCTCAGGCCTCAGGCCTCAGGCCTCAGGCCTCAGGCCTCAGGCCTCATTCTTCGTCGAATTTAGCTTCCTCATCCTCTCTTAGAGTCAGGTTTCGCAGAAAAAACAGCTGCGTATCATACTTTGTCATAACGACCAACGAGATGGTGGCAAGGAGCAGCGACAATATACTCATGTGCATTTGATGGGTGATCGCTGTTATGAAAATGCATGCGATGCCGGTCAAAAAAAGCCAAAGGTATATGTTTCGCCTTATCAAAGTGCATCGAACCCGTTCCTTGTTGTGTTCAGGATCAAATGCCTTTTTAAGAAACTGTTCATTGTTAATATCTTCAAGATTCGGGAGCTTCATACTAATCCTTCACGGCTACTTAATTTTAAGAGCTTAAAGAATGAAAATTCACTCATCAAGCAAACACGAGGGTTATAATCATTAATTAGGATGAACCGATAAGTTTTCGTGTTCACAGGATTGAGGGGCAACGCAGGTTCCGGTATGCCTAGTGGATGGCCATGATTCCAAAAGAGACGATTGAGGAGATTCGCGCCCGCGCCAATATTGTTGAAGTGGTCGGTGCGTATCTTCCGGAACTGCGCCGTCGTGGCTCCACCTATAAATGTAATTGCCCGTTTCACAAGGAAAAGACGCCGTCGTTTACCGTGAATGATGCCCGCCAGATCTTTCATTGTTTTGGTTGCGGTGCCGGTGGCGATGTTTTCCGGTTTGTCATGGACTATGAAAAAATCGACTTTGTTACCGCCATCAATGTTTTGGCCGAACGGGTCGGGGTCGAAATTACCTATGAGGGTGATCGGCCTGAAAAAAGCGGGAATAAGGATGTGCTTTATAAATTGCACACCGACGCTGCTGCATTTTATCACCGCATGCTGCTCGACAGTCCGGGTGGAGCGGAGGCACGACGTTATCTTGAAGAACGCGACCTACCAGTCGAGGTGATCAAGGACTTTCAGATTGGCTATGCCCCCAATGGATGGGAAGAATTGTTAGGGCGGGCTTTGAAAAAGGGCTACGAACCTGCGCAGCTGGAAGCTGCCGGATTGGTGGTGCCTTCCGACCGCAATGGGAAAATCAGTCACTATGATCGATTTCGTAACCGCGTCATGTTTCCGATCTGTGATCAGATGGGACGGGTGATCGGTTTTAGCGGTCGGATTATGAATAAGGCGGAAAAGGGCGCGAAATATGTCAATAGCCCCGAAACTCTGCTCTTTAAGAAAAACCGCGTGCTCTTTGCTTTTGATAAAGCGCGGAAGCCTATCGTTGAATCCCGCCAAATTGTTGTGGTAGAGGGGCAGATCGATGCCATCCGTTGTCATCAAGTCGGGCTCAATAATGTTGTAGCTTCTCAGGGCACGGCGCTTACAGAGCAACATGCGAAGTTAATTAAACGATACGCTGATGAGGTCATTCTAATTTTGGATGCAGATAATGCAGGGATAAAAGCTGCTTTAAAATCATCGGAAACGTTTATCGAAAATGAGTTAAGTGTTCGGGTAGTCACTCTACCGCAAAAAGAAGATCCAGACTCACTCATCCGCAATAGCGGAGTGAAAGTTATTCAAGACTTAATTGATGCTGCGCCAGAAGCAATACGGTTCCTCGTAACATGCTTATGGGGGCAGGAAAATATGAAAACTGAAGCTGGGCGAATGAGAGTTGCTCAAGCAGCAATGCAGCTCATAAATAGTAGTCCTAATGCTGTACGCAGATCCTCAATGATTCAGGAAATGACTGCTTTCGGATTAGACCATGAGACGAGTACTAAAGAGTTAAGACGTATTCGTTCTAAACAACGCCCAGTTCAAAAACGGGTTGATGAAGATGAGGTGCAACGGCCTGCTGTTCCGCAAAAGACCTATCCGCGACAGGAAACCGCTTTACTGGAACTGCTGGTGCACTATTACCACGATGTTCATCCATTCGTGCATGACTATCTTCCGCCGGGGCATCTGACCGACCCGACCTGTAAACAACTCGTTGAAATACTCATGCTCGACCCGCCGGAAACCCTCACGGAAGGATTTCATGAATTTGAGGAAGAAACGCAGAAGATGATTACCCGCGTGCAGGTCGAAGAATCGCGGACGATCGATGAGGAAACCACGGCAATTGAGCTGGCTCAGCGCTATATCCTGATTTTCTGGAAGCGGCACATAGAGCGTGAACAGGCGTTGCTGAAGCAACGCACGGATATCTCAAATGAGGAACGATTTAAGGAGTCCACACGTGTTCGCCAAGATCTTCACACGCTCGCTAAGGGTTGGGAAGAAGCGCAGCCGATGCTGGAAAGTCGCTTGCATAAAGATGTCGAGTTTTAGGACGTTTTCAGCCCCACCATCGAGTTAGCGAACCCAAAACTTTTACTTCAGCTTCTGACGGGCTTGTTCGATGCCTCCATCGGCGGCTTGCTGAAACCATTGCTGAGCTTCCTCCGCATTCTTTTCAACACCGTTCCCCGCTGAAAGGCAGATGCCAAAATTATACATGGCAGAAGGGCTGCCGTTATTCGCACCAGCTTTGTACCAATTTACCGCCTCGGCCAGGTCTGTCTTGACCCCGATACCGCGTTCATAGCAAACGCCGAGGTTATGCATGGCATCACCGTCACCGTTTTTAGCGCTCATATGAAGCAGTTCAACACCCTGGTGTATATTTTTTTCAACCCCCGACCCGAGAATGTAACAGGCTCCGAGTTTCCCCAAAGCTTCGACCGATCCGTTATCCGCTGCTTTCTGATACCATTCCACGCTCAGTTTTGGGTTCTTCTCAACGCCGGCGAGTCCCTTTGCATAACAGCGACCCACGAAATACTGCGAAACGGGAACCCCTTTATCCGCCGCTTTCTGGTGCCATTTTAACGTGCTGCCTATATCGGCCGGAATGCCCGCTCCGATTTCATAGCAGTTTGCCAAAATTGCCATCGCATGTTCATTTCCAGCAGATGATGCTTGCTGAAGCAGGCTGATGGCCTCGGTCGGGTTTGCGGAAGTGCCGATACCTTGCAGAAGGAAAAGGCCCAGATAGGCTGTTGCTTTGGCGTCACCGGCATCGGAAGCTTTTTTAATCCAGCTATAAGCAGCTGAAGCATCCTGATTAACACCGGTGCCATATAGATAGCATGTACTCAGTTCGTACATGGCAGCAGGATGTCCGCCTTTTGCTGCTTCAGAAAATAGTAGGACGGCTTCCTGCTCATTCCGGGGCACTCCGTCACCCTTAAGGCAGGCAATGCCTTTAGTGTAGGTATCAGCCGCGGATCCCTCAGTGGCCTTGGGATCCCCTCCACATCCTGATAATGCGAATATACACAATATGAAAAGAGCCATGCGCGGTATAAAAAATAATGCTTTCATCCAAATCCTCTGCAGTTAGTAAGCTGTAATGTATATTCTCTTCGGCTGACTATTTCAATCGTTCTGCTTTCATTGTATTGCATTTCTTGCATAAAGCAGGGGTTATCAGTATAACCCCCGCTGTTTTAGAAAGCTTGTAGTCCCGTCTTTAGGCGGAATTCGGTGGTTGGGTTCTATTCATGAATCTGTCTGAAGCCGGAACTACGAACTCACTTTTATAGAAGGTAGGGTAATCCCATGACATCGAATGAAATTCGCCAATCGTTTTTAGATTTTTTTGAATCCAAACAGCATACGGTAGTGCAATCCGGCAGCCTGCTTCCGGATGCGCCGAACCTGCTCTTCACGAACGCGGGCATGAACCAGTTTGTGCCGATCTTTCTTGGTCAGGCCAATTGTCCTTACACCCCGGGCCGCGCAACGGATACCCAGAAATGCATCCGCGCCGGCGGTAAGCACAACGATCTTGAAGATGTCGGTGCCGATACGTATCACCACACCTTTTTTGAAATGCTCGGCAACTGGTCCTTCGGGGACTATTTTAAAGAAGAGGCCATTGATTGGGGCTGGGAATTGCTTACCAAGGTTTGGGGATTTCCCGTAGATCGCTTATATGCCACCTATTTCGGCGGCGACGAAAAATCCGACGCCGACCTTGAAGCCAAGGAACTCTGGCTGCGCTATCTTCCTGAAGAACGCGTGGTGCCCGGCAACCGTAAAGATAATTTCTGGATGATGGGCGATACCGGTCCCTGCGGACCCTGTTCCGAACTCCACGTTGATCTGACGCCTAACGGCGATTGTGGTGCTGAAATGGTGAATGCCGACAGCGCCGACTGCATCGAAATCTGGAACCTGGTATTTATCCAGTTCAATGCCAACACCGATGGCTCCTTCAGCCCGCTTCCAGCCAAGCACGTCGACACTGGCATGGGTTTTGAGCGCGCCTGCTCCATTATTCAGTGCACGAAAGAGTTTACGGATTTCTCCGGCATCATTTCCAATTACGAAACGGACGTCTTTACCCCAATTTTTCAAAAGCTGGAAGAAATGAGTGGCAAGAAATATGGAAGCTCCATGACCGACCCGGTCGATATTGCCTTCCGCGTGATTGCCGATCATATCCGTTGTCTGGGTTTTTCGATTGCCGACGGAATTATTCCTTCCAACGAGGGGCGTGGCTATGTGCTGCGCCGTATTCTGCGCCGTGCGGTTCGCACCGGTCGTATTCTCGGGTTTAAAGACGCGTTCTTCTATCAGCTCGCCGACACGATTGCTGAACTCTATGGCGATGCTTTCCCCGAGTTACGTACTAATCTCGATCGAGTGAAGAAAACGCTGAAAGCGGAAGAGGATTCTTTCAGCCGCACGTTGGATAACGGTATTGAGCTCTTTGAGTCTGTAGTCGAGGTCCTTGACCTCGCCCCGAGCTCAGAGAGCTCGACTGCAATATTCCCGGCCGAGGATGCATTCAAACTTTACGACACCTATGGCTTTCCAATCGACCTCACCGAGGTCATGGCCCGTGAGCGCGGCCTGACGGTGAATGTTGCTGGATTTGAAACGCTCATGAATGAGCAGCGCGACCGTGCGCGTGCCGATCATGCCAAAAAGAAATCGGTGGTGCTGGCTGAAGGCGGAGAAATCGATGCAGAGCCGACAGTGTTCCTCGGCTACCAAACCACGCGTTGCGAAACCGAGGTGATGGAAGTACTCGAAAACGGCGCGCTCATTTTGAAAGAAACCCCATTCTATCCGGAGTCAGGTGGCCAACAGGGCGACCGCGGTGAGATTAAAGGTGCCGGGTTTGGCTTTCAGGTTGCGGATACGCAGAAGTCGCCGGAAGGCATCATCATGCATATTGGGAAGCTGACGTATGGTTCTCCCGAAAAGGGTGCTCCGGCTTTGGCGGAAATCGACCGTTACCGCCGTGGGCAGATTCGCCGTAATCACACGTCGACCCATCTGCTGAATTCCGCCTTGCGTCAGGTGGTGGATCCAAATATTAAGCAGGCCGGTTCCATGGTTTCGGCCGACTATCTCCGATTTGACTTTAATTATTTTGAAGCGCTGCGGCCGGATCAACTCCGTCAGATCGAGCAGATGATCAGCCATGAAATCATGCGCAATACAGAGCTGCAAACCGTCGAAATGGAAATGGCTGATGTGCAGAAATCGGGCGATATCCAGGCGGTATTTGACGATAAGTATGGCGATATTGTACGCGTGGTAACGGTTGGTGAATTCAGCAAGGAGCTCTGTGGCGGAACCCACGTTCAGATGACTGGTGATATTGGTCCGTTCCGTATTATTTCGGAATCATCCGTCGCCTCCGGCGTTCGCCGAATCGAAGCGGTCACCGGAATGGAGGCACTGAACTGGGGCGCTGATGAGCACGCACTGGTTGCGCATTTGAGTCAAAGTTTAAGCGTGAAGTCGGAAGAATTGCCTGCACGTATCAAGGCCATGGCCGAACAGGTTAAGGCGGCTGAAAAACAACTTAAAGAACTGCAAGCCAAAGCGGCGGTTTCCAGCGTCGATGGATTGGTTGAGCAGGTGGAAGAAAAGGGCGGATGTCAGGTTCTTGCCTCTGATCTGGGCGAAATGCCAATGGACGCCTTGCGTCAGGTACTGGATGGACTGCGCCAGAAAATTTCCAGCGGCGTTATCGTGCTCGGTAGTGCTAATGAAGGCAAAGCCTGCCTGGCCGCCAGCGTCTCAGATGATCTGGTTTCCAAGGGAGTACATGCTGGGAAGTTGATCGGGCAGATCGCTAAAATTGTCGATGGTGGTGGCGGAGGAAAATCTGACAAAGCACAGGCCGGCGGTAAAGACGGTTCTAAAGTCGGCGAAGCCATACAGGCCGTTTCCAATGTTGTTGAGAAAATGGTTAGCTAAAGGGTGTTCGAAAACCAAAACAGCACGAGATTTGTTATCGCAAAGTCTTTTGGCTGCGCCCGAGCAGAGCAATGAAAGACGGCGAAACGTCAGTTGGTCGAAGATCAGGGATCAAACTCTTTGTTTACTCGGTTTTTCACGCTACGCGGGCACAGTTCTTCTGAGGAGATACGCTGATGTTGGATTGGAATGGTGTGTTGAACTAAGCCGCTTCGCGTCAGGCTCTTGCCAAAGCATCCTTTCGGGGTAAAACTCTTGTTCACACCGGCATTCATGAAGGTGCCGGGTTGAACCG
>JADGFE010000094.1:0-928 GCA_016744085.1 Kiritimatiellales bacterium
AAAGAAAGGGTCTATTTTAAAGGAAAATCTCCTGTTTTCAGGGGTTAGGGGCATAAAAGGGCAGCATACTACCCACCGATTCTGCGGAAGAGGCTCTTTATTACTGAATGCCTTGGACTGGTCATAGCCATCGCTGAAATCAATATTCCCCGCCTTCTCGACGGCCTTGAATGATTCCATTTCATATTTCTTCACAACATAGGGTTTCGCACTGTCTGATTCAATCACCAGACCATCGCGGATTTCTGGCTCAAGCGTACGCGCAATGACAAAGGCATGGTCTGTTTTGGCCGTGATCTTATGTCGGCCCGGTCCATAGATCATGGGCTGGGTCTCATGATTTTCATCCACAATCTGGATCGTCATATACTTGTCTGTTGGAGGAACCGTCACGTAGACATTGTCACCCGACATATCGATGATCGATACGGAATAGGCGGTATCTCTATTCATGCGCACCACAAACTGCTCCTCTGGAATACTGCTGGGAACCGGCATGGTGAAGAATGTATTAACGCCGCCCGTTTTCTTTAGAATGGCGCCAAAACGCAGACTCGTATACGCCTGCGGAAAGTTATCCTGCGTTACGATGGGCGGCGCCGCCTCTGAGCTCGGACTTTTGCTCGCTCCCGCAAAGGCGAGGCAAGGGGCTAATGAACTGATGAGTAGGTATTGTGTGATTTTTTTCATAATAGGTTCCTTATTTAACTAACTCAAAATCGCCCGGCATCCATGATTTGTCGAACCAAGATTCCAGTGGGCCATACATTCGGTACAGCAGGTTGAAACTGTTGCCCTTAGGGGCCTTCACTTATTCAGTTCAGTAATTCCGGCCTATCACAAGTCCAAGTTTTTCCTAGTCGCTCAAAATCTGGGCCATAAAATCTAAAGACTACCCAAAAATCAGTTTCTGTGGCACTCATATGCC
>JADGFE010000094.1:938-11705 GCA_016744085.1 Kiritimatiellales bacterium
CTTCCATGCATTGGAAGGCGTGTTGAAAAGAGGCATAGGGTTGCCTCGCTTTTTCATGGGTTACCTCCTGTTGGGGTTTTAATATTATCCCTCTGGATGGGGTTAAGCGGGGAGAGGGTCTCGGGGAATTTCTTGGTTCTTTGTTTATTTTTTCGGGACTTCACCTCCAGAGCAAAGGCGGCTTTGCCTGAATTTGAGTTCCACTCTGCGGGTGTTGCCGAATAGATCGCCTTTGAAAGGGTTGCCCATTCCGCCTCAAAATCCGGCCCGAATGGGGGCTTTCCCCATTTGAGTATCGCTTCATAGACCAAATGGGGATTGCCCTGTTGGTAAGCGCGGAGCACATTTTTTACGGCAAGGCGCTCTGGTGCAGAGTGAAACTTCCGAACCTTGGAAACAACAGGGTAGATCAGCACCACCGGAAGAATCAGCCATAACCAGATCCAGTCACGCGCCGGAGAGGACCGTTCGCGCTCTACTTCGAACGCGGAGCCTTTCATCGTTGCCGTCATTAGTTTTTCTTCCAAGGGATCCCACCACGAAAAAATTAGATCTGGTAGCGCAAATGTTCCGCCACGACTGAACTGATATTTGATTTCGTCGACACGTTCCGCAGTCGTCTCCCCGCGGTATGATTTGTCGCGGATCTCGGGCCGGGCCGCATATACCTGAATACCGTCCGGGGCGCTCAGATCCGCATCAGGAAAGATCATGCCGGTGGTTTTGTTCGCTTTGCGGGTGATGCGACGAATAATTACATCGCCTGGTTTCAAATCCTCATCCGTTCCGCCGGTCCAGGTTTGCTGCACCTTCAACTCCTCGACGGAAACTACCATCCCTTTTGCACCCGGCGGACGTCGCGAATGAAAGCTCAGTGGTTGGGTGCTCCCCGTATGCGGTTCCGGGTCCGATATATAATCCTTCTTCGCTTCAAACCGAATGCCAATCGGCGGGATCACAATCTCACCGCTCTTCTGCGTATAAATCCGGAACTCATGCAACTGCGTCAGCCAGGTTTCGCCACCAAATGTTTCACTGCCCACACTCGGGCCACCCTCTTTAATAAAAAAGGTCTGCGCGGTTTCTGGCAGATCAAAAGACGCCGTCCCGCTGAACGGGCCCTTCGCCCGCAAAGTAATGAGCAGCGGAACGCCTTCGCCCACCCACGCCGTGTCTGCGCCCAGTTTGGCTAAGATGGAGTCGGCGCTCCTTCCAATCATTGGAAATGCAAGCAGCAGAAGGATCAGAAGCGACTTCATGGCTCGTCCCTCATAGCATGCTGATACGAAAACTTGGCCTGAAGGAAATCTGAGGGATCGGTCTGAACGCGGCGGAGCCAGAGCGCCTGCATATCCTGATGCGACACTTCTTGCCCTTCCTGAATCGTCGTGTCCTGCCCTTTATTATTTTTCGGTTTATCAAAAACCATCTTATCCGCGCCGATCTTCTGGTCACCCTGATCGCCGCCCGTAAAATCCATTTTCTTGGCGCCGATACGGGCAATCTCACGGTTGGTCCGTGCTGCGTCCCAGTCCGGCTTCAGTTGCAGCGCGCGATCAAAGTTTTGAATGGCGTCTTCATACTGACCCATAAAAATAAAACAGTTGCCGCGGTTATAGTCCGCTTCCGGAGAGGTGATCTGCCGGAAGGCGGACTCCGCCTTCTTGAATTCGCCCGCTCGGTACCAGGCCGCCCCGACGCGCATCGGGTCTTCAAACACCGCTGCCGCCTGCGCGTATTCTTCTTGCTCCATCAGCCGCTGCCCCTGTTGGTCCGCCGTCAGAAAAAACCCAGCAAACAAAACTCCAGCAGACATGAACTTAACGGAATGATTGCCACGAGAGCGCGCAGGGAACACAAAAGCTGTTCTGCCGTAACTCTTTGTTTTCTTTGCGCTCTTTTGTGGCCGATAAAAAATCATTCCGCGGTCCTCCGGAATTGGGCGAGCGCAAAAATTGCAAGGATGGGAACCAGCCACCAGCCGGCTTCCGCCCAACGCATTTTTCCTTCGGCCGTTGCAGAAACCATCGACCCTTTGGTCTTACGATCCAGCGTTTCAATATCGGTTTCATCCGGAGAAATCATCACCGCACCTTTAATCCTGGTGCGCGAAACCGCCAGCGTGTGAACGGGCAGTTTCGACTCGTACGCAGGAAAGGTGTCGGCCATCACAACAATCGACCCGCCTGTTTCCTTCATCGTCTTCTCCGCGAGTTGGATTGCGGCATTCAGGTCGTTGCCGGGCTTCGGCATAATGTCCGGGCTGATGTGTTCCGCCATGGTGCCCACTACCGCCGTGTCGCGCGTCGGCGGCAAAACCAGATGGGCGGTTCCGGCATAGGCAATCAGCCCGGTCGGTCGCCCGTTCCGAGCCTTGGAAAAATCGACCACCTTCAACCGTGCCCGTTCCAATCGCGACGGCAGGAAATCCTCCCGATTCATCGAAGCGTCGGCCTTTAGCAGAATCATGACGGGTGAAGGATCATCCGAAAAGGGCGACGGCTCCGGCCGCCATGTCGGTCCGGCAACGGCTAGGACCGCCAAAAGCCACGTCACCAAACGGCCAAGTCCAATAGACTGTTTGCCGTTGCCCATCGTCACCGCACTTAACAGGTCCGGATCCATCGCCTGTCGCCAACCGCGTAGCGGATCGTGGTCGCGGCGCCACAGCCACCAGATAAAAAGCACCAGCGGCAGGCCTAGTAGAACGATTGGACGTATGAAGTGAAAGGTCATTTATTTTTTTGAACTAACTAACGGGTGAATTTAATGGCCACGAAAAACACAAAAAGGCACGAAAACTATACGGGTGTTTTCTTGTTGAAGATTTTATGATTTCCATCCTATTCGTATCCCATTACATATTTTTTTACGTATAGTTTTGGGGCTCCAAAATTAATCAGCAGGCCGTCATGGACCCGAGCTGACTTTAAATATCCCAATAGTTGTGAATAGAAAAACTGGTTTCCCTAACAATATCGCAAAGCTTATTGATTTCCACTTAAGTCTCCTTTTTATGTTTTTCGTGGCCAATGCTTTGTTTCGCTACCTCCAACTCGGCCGTCTGCGCATTCACCCGAAGTCTGGAGGGCGAGGTTATGTCCGAAACGCGGCGGTTGTGGAGCATCGCTCTCCATTCAATGGAGAAACTACAGGAAAAAATAAGGGCCATTGCCAACGGCCAGAAATAGAGGTCGGTGCGCGGTCGATGGCTGATGGTTTTAATTTCGCGCGTTTCCAGCGCATCCAGTTCTGTATAGATGGCTTCCAATTCGTTGCGATCCAGTGCTAGGTAATAGTTGCCGCCCGCCGCTTTTGCCACTTTCTTCAGCGTGGTTTCGTCGAGCTTTTCCTCGCCCACACTTTCGGGGTTTCCCATGGCGATGGTGTGGATGGTAATGCCGCGGTCGCGGGCGATTTTGGCCGCTTCTTCCGGCGGAACCTGGCTGGAAGTGTCGTTGCCGTCGGTGAGCGCGATAATGGTTTTGGCCGGCGCATCGCTGTTATCGAATAGGCCAATACCCAGGCCGATCGCATCGCCAAGGGCCGTGCGTGGCCCGGCCATACGGACGGCGGTTTCTTCCAGCAGCTGGCGGCTTAGATCCAGGTCGGTGGAGAAGGGGGCTTGCAGAAAAGGCGCGTTGCCGAATACGACGAGCCCGACTCGGTCGCCCTCGCGCTTCAGCAGAAAGTCGCCCACCACTTCCTTCGTGGCGGTCAGACGGTCGGTCTTTTTTCCAGCGGCATTGGTGAAATCTTCGGCATCCATCGAGCCGGACAGATCGACGATCAGCAGCAGATCGCGCGTTGGAACCTGTTTTTCAATGGGGGGTTCGATCCACTGCGGGCGGGTGAGCGCGGTAAGGATTAAGAGCCAGACGATCCACGACTTCCACTGTCTGGACTGTTTCCGAACCTTGGAAACGCCGTCCGCCGCTTTTTCAATCCGATCCATGAATGGAACCCGCACCGCTGCGGCATCCGCGCTGCGCGATGGCAGAAAATGCGCCGCCAGAAAAGGCAGCGGGGCCAGCATGAAGAGCCAAAGATGCGCAAATGTCAGCATGTGTGCTCCTGAATCCATTGTTCCGTGAATTGACGCAGCGCGTTCGGTTCGATGAGTTCATCCGAATACACCCTCGCCAGCGCAAGCCGGGCTTTTTCCGGCAGTTGGAAACCGCCTTGGGCTTCCAACCATTGGAGCCAGTCCTCGCCTTTAAGTGCGGCAACGGTTTCGCGACTGTAGGCGTGAATGGCGACGCGGCGAAGGATCTCTGCCACGCCTGCAGAGGAGTCAACCTGCGCGAGTTCAGTCAGAGCCACCCTACGATAGGCATTCTTCCGATAAGTGTTGATGCGACGAATTAAAAAAAAGGCCGCAACGCCGACGACGAACATCAGTACAATCCAAACGCCCGGTGCGGGCGGCCAGGCGGATACCGGCTCCGGCACCACAATATCATTGAGATCGCTCAGGGTTGGGCCGTTGGTATTCATCCGTGAAACCCCAACGCGCTCAGGACCTGATCGCCGACATCATCGTGCGTGCAGATCGGAAGGACCGGGACCTTCAGGGCGCTGAACCGTTCGTGGATCAGACGGCCCCATTCCACAAAGGCGGCTTCATAGTTATCCTGAAAACTTTTCCCGTCCGGAATGGTCAGCCGTTTTTCGCCGTCTGTAACTTCGAGACCTCCAATGTTTGGAAGTCGAATGCCGAGCGGGTCGTAGACTAGCGCGGCAATCATATCGTTATGCGCCGCCAATTGAGAAACGAGCTTGCGAGTTTCCGGTCCAGCTCCATGGCAGTCGGTCGCGAGTACAATAAGAAAATCATGCTTGGCTAGGCTCGCCGCCTGCCGGAGGGCTTCGTTCAGCGCTTGAGGATTATCCGCCCGATTATCGGCATCAAGCTTTTGATTCATCGTTACCATTTCAGAACAGATGCGGTGCACCGTGGCTCTGCTTCGATGGGGCGGAACATAGGCGGTTTCTTCATCGTTAAAAATGATAGCTGCCGTGCGGTCACCCATGGAGAGCGTACGCCAAGCACCGAGTGCTGCAAGCTCGCAGGCGGCAACGGCTTTGGTGGCGCGGGCACTGCCAAAGTGCATGCCGTTGCGCTGGTCGACCACAAACAGAACGGTGCGCTCGCGCTCTTCGGAAAAGACGCGAACGTGCGGCTTTTTCAGGCGAGCGGTGGCGCGCCAGTCCATACTGCGGATATCGTCGCCGGGTTGGTAGTGCCGCAGTTCTTCAAACTGCAGGCCGCGGCCCCGCAGGCGGGAGGCGTGGCGTCCGCTCAGCAGACTGTGGATCGGTTGTTTCGGCAGAAAGGAAAACCGGTGCTGATCAAACTGCAACCGAACCAGCTCGTCCAGTTCCACATGCACTTTTGCTTTCATGAGCAATCCGCAGGGTTAAATGACGGCGACACGTTTGAGGATCTCGGCGACGATGTCGTGGCGGGTAAGGCAGGCGGCTTCGGCTTCGTAGGAAAGGTGGAGCCGGTGCGCCAGGCAGGCGGGCGCGACGGCCTGCACGTTTTCGGGCGAGACAAAGTCGCTGTCGTTGAGCCAGGCGTGTGCCCGTGCGGCGGCATCGAGTGCAATGGTGGCACGGGGGCTTGCGCCGACCTGAATCCAGTTGGCCAGCTGTTCGTCGTAGTTTGCCGGTTCGCGGGAAGCGATGACGAGATCGACGATATATTTTTCGACGGCTTCAGAGACATGGATTTTATCCACCTCTTTGCGGGCTTCGAAGACGACTGAAGGATCAAGCGGGATCGGATGGCTTGATGTGGTTCCCGTGTTTTCCCCACGAACCAGACGGAGGATTTCGAGCTCGTTTCCTGCCTCTGGATAATCGACTCGGATATAGAGAAGAAAGCGGTCCATCTGTGCTTCGGGCAGGGGATAGGTTCCTTCCTGCTCGATCGGGTTCTGGGTGGCAAGTACCATGAAGAGTTCGGGTAGTTTATGGGTAGTGCCGCCGACGGTAACCTGCCGCTCTTCCATGGCCTCCAGCAGTGCGGCCTGCACCTTGGCGGGGGCGCGGTTGATTTCATCCGCGAGAATCAAGTTGCCGAAAAGCGGGCCGGCTTGAAATTCGAATTCGCCAGAGTGCTCGCGATAGATCTCGGAGCCAGTGACATCGGACGGCAGCAGATCGGGGGTGAACTGCACACGACTGAAGTCGCTCTGGATTAGACTGGCCAACGTTTTTATGGCGCGGGTTTTAGCCGTCCCCGGCAATCCTTCCATCAGGATGTTGCCGTTGGCCAACAGGCCGATCAAAAGATGCTCCACCACATGATCCTGCCCGATCACCGAGCAGGAAAGGCCTTCTTTTAGTTCCAAAAATGATGCTCTACAGCTCATGATCCATTTCCTTTAATAAAATCCTGTGGTGTAATTCTCCATGCCGGAGACCATATATTCGTTCTATTCAAAAATGGTTTTGAAATCGTTTTTCATGCTGATTTCGATCCACTCATTTTCAGCACAAAGCTTTTTCATTTTATCCACGCTGTATTCATATTCGCGATCTGGGTCATCGTGGTTGACGATAAGTTGAAGACTATGCCCGGCCGTTTTGGAATAGTTCAGCATTTCCAGGTCACCACGGGAATTGCCGACGGCAATGACAGGAATACGTCCAATTTTATTACGAATATTAACCGGCTTACCGGCCATATCGTTAAGCGGTTGAACAAACTCATGTTTGCGAGTGAAGTGTTTGCCATCCCACTCGGTGAGCACCATGGTGCCGATAATATTTTCAGGCGGAATTCCGGTCAGCCCAGATGCCGAAATTCGCGTAAATTCCGGATCGGATCCGGAACAAATATAAACCGAAAAGTCGTTGGCGTTGAGATAATCGATCAGTTGCAGCACCGGCTCATAGAGCAGTTCGTTCGGCGATTTTCCGAACCTTGAATGCGGCTGGGTGAGATACGTTTCCAATGCCTGGTAATAATCGGCATCCGTCATACCGTCGGAAGCATAGAGCAGGATATCAAACAATCCGTCTTTGCCGTACATATTGCCATGGAAATAGTCCATGTCTTTTTCAACCACCGCTCTGAAGGGTTGTTTGTCCGCCAGCGATGGATCGTCTTTTATTTTTGCCTTCACGAGGCCGAGCGCAAAATCAAACAGGACATACATCGGCTTTTCAATCAGGATGGTTCCGTCCATATCGAACGTCGCAATGCGGTCCTCCGGCAGCAGGTAGTGTGGGCTCGACGGGTCCGTCACGGATTCCACAAAATCGATGACGGCTGATTTGGGTTCTCCCTGATTCCATTGATCCAGCGAGACATCGTCATTCCGTGCTGAAGTCTGCGGGTTCGTTGCACAGGCCGTCAGCATGCAGGAAACAATAAAGAGTAAAACAATCTGTTTGATCCATTTCATGAAATATTCTCCTTTGGAATTAAGATAGCAGTTCTTCGAGTTGCTTTTTGAAACTGTCTTTCGCCTTGAGTCCCTGCGTATAGATATCTTCGGCCCGATGAAAATCCATGACCTGTATATCCACAATGGGCGGGCGTAAATAGATGTCGACCGGGTTGGATGCCAGGTACGCATTGGTCGTCGATTCCTGCATCACCTCATAGGTATGAAAAATGGCCTCGAACATATTCGGTGTCTTGTCTTTCGGCGCGGAGCGTTCTCCCCGGATATTGATGGCAATGCGAATGTCGCAGTCTTCATCCAGCAGATTGAGCGGGACATTATTGGTTAGTCCGCCATCCACGAGAATCTTTCCATCCATCGCAACGGGAGCAAAGATATAAGGGATTGCCATACTGGAGCGGACGGCGATGGATAGATCGCCCGAATCAAAAATTACGGGAGTATAGCGCCAAAAATCCGTCGCCACACATTTGAAAGGAATAGCGAGTTCTTCGAAGGTTTTGACCGCAAGACCGTCGTAGAGAAATTCCAGAAAGCGCTCCCCTCTTAAAAGGCCCTGGGAATTCCATCCCAGATCAGGGTCGATCATTTTGATCATGGCCCCCAATTCTTTATTCTGAAAGAAATCGGTGAAGGAAGTACTCTGCGGAACGATTATGAGATCGGCAATATCCTTAGCCGAAAGCCCGGAAGCATAGAGGGCTCCAATGATGGAACCAATACTGGTTCCGGTGATACAGGCTGGTTTAATCCCGAGTTCATCAAATACCTCAAGAACGGGAATGTGGGCGAAACCTTTGGCTCCGCCACCTCCCAGAGCAATGCCGATTTTCTTCATTCTCTAATCTCCAAAAAACGCGCCTTCTCGGAAGAAGGCGCGTCATTTTTATATCAGGTCAGCGTTCGCCGGCTGCACCTTTGGTCATGGCTTCCATCACCTTATCCAGACTGAAGCTGGCTGCCTCTTGGCGCGGCGGAAATTCCTTGAAGGTGCTGAGGAATTCTCCGACATAAGCCTGTGCCGGAACCAGCAGGTACGCGCGGTCCAGCACCCAGTCGTAGTAGGTGTTGGATGTGATCGGGGCGCGTTCATAGGGGTCGCGGCGCAGGTTCATGATCAGCGGAATACGTAGCGTAACGAAGGGCTCCATCCATACACGGAAGGTTCCTACGGTCTGCTGTTCCATGAAGACCAGCTTCCATGCATCATATCGCAGCGCGGTCAGATCGCCGTCGTCGGAGAAGTAGAAGATCTCTTTGCGGGGGGATGCAACATGCTCTGGATCTTTCAGGTGATCCATTAGGTTATATCCATCGAGATGAACCTTATAGTCGCGGCCCAGCGCTTTGGAGGTGTACCCGTCGAGCAGGTCTTCTTTGATGTCGGTTTTTCCTGCGGCAGCCAGGAAGGTCGGCAGCCAGTCCATGTGGTGAATAATTCCGTTCGAAACGGTGTCGGGCTTAATGACGCCAGGCCAGCGAACAGCACAGGGCACACGCCATCCACCTTCCCAGTTGGTATTCTTTTCTCCGCGGAACGGGGTGGAGGCGGCATCCGGCCAGGTGTTATAGTGTGGGCCGTTGTCGGTGGAATAATGAACGATCGTATTGTCGGCAATGCCAAGCTCGTCCAGCAGATTGAGGAAATCACCGATGTGCATATCGTGTTCAATCATGCCGCAGGTGTATTCATCCGCGTTCGGATGGTCTTTTTTGATCTGACTCATCGTACCATCGGCCACGTGTGTGCGGAAATGCATACGGGTGCCGCTCCACCAGACAAACCATGGTTTGCCGGCCGCATTCTGGCGTTTAATGAAGTCCATCGCCGCAACGGAAGATTCATCATCGATGGTTTCCATGCGCTTTTTGGTCAGTGGGCCGGTGTCTTCAATCTTGCCGTCGGCAGAAGATTTAATGACGCCGCGCGGTCCGAACTTTTTGCGGAAGGCCGGATCTTTCGGATAATCTTCATTTTCCGGTTCTTCTTCCGCATTCAGGTGGTAGAGGTTACCCATAAATTCATCAAAGCCATGATTGGTTGGCAGATGTTCATCGCGGTCACCCAAATGGTTTTTACCAAACTGGCCGGTGGCATAGCCCTGGTCTTTCAGCAAGCCAGCAATCGTCGGATCCAGCACATTCATACCCTGTTCGGCGCCGGGAAGGCCGACTTTGGAAAGGCCCGTACGGAATACGCTCTGCCCCATAATGAACGAGGAGCGGCCAGCTGTGCAGCTTTGCTCGCCATAGTAATCGGTAAACAGCATGCCTTCGTCAGCAAGGCGATCAATGTTTGGCGTTTTGTAGCCCATCATGCCCCGTGTGTAGGCGCTGATGTTGGCCTGGCCGATATCGTCGCCCCAGATGACCAGAATATTGGGTTTATCTGCTGCACTTCCAATGATTGGAAGGAGTGTTGAAGCCAGGCAAATGGCTGCCAGTCTTTTGTTCATATGTTACCTCCTGTTAGGGTTTTAATGAAACAATGGTGTGTTCTTAAAAAGTACGAATTGACATAGTTTGGAATTTTAATAGCTGAAGTGAGATAGGCAATTTAAAAAGTACTAAAATAATCCTATTATTTGAACCTTTCAGTCGCAAACCGAATGAAGAGGGAAAAGTGTCCGGTCGGAGTTTTTAGCCGACCGGCGGATCAGTTTCCAACGATTGGAAAACACTTTTCCTTCAGAGTCGATCAATCCCTATTCGCTCGCAGCGTTGAAGGGTTCCAATCTTTATCAACCTCGATGATATTGTGCGATTTAGCATAGGCATCATAGATAGCTACCATGGCTTTGAGCCGATCCGGCTGGGCCTAATCAAAAAAAACGACTAGGGCTACCTAGTCGTCTTTTGTCAGATAAATGGAAATCCATTTTCTACATCAGATTCGTTAAGATCCTTATTGCTTCAACAAAGCCCGCCGGGCTTCCAGCTCCAGGTTATGGTATTCAATTTCCTCAACCGTCACAGCAACTGCAAATATTTCCCCGCCGGTAAAGCGAGCGGGTGCTGTATATTTTTCGCTAATAGCATCTGCGCTATCATAGCCGACACACAGACCATCACCAGATAGGGTGAATTTAGCGGGTTGAGTTTTCATAGGGCCTTCCGCAACGACTTCATCGTTAACATACAGCTTCGTCGAGCCCATTGATTCTCCATATTCCCCAGCACTTTCTCGGGTAAACTCCATACCTAGGGTATATTTTCCAGGTTTTAGTTTTCCAGAAACAAAGGTTTGTTCCGGCTTAATGCCTAAGAAGTTAGCCTCTTCCGCAGAATCGGTGGGTAGTATGCTGCCCTTTTATGCCCCTAACCCCTGAAAACAGGAGATTTTCCT